>DASSHR010000257.1:0-5618 GCA_035692745.1 Candidatus Limnocylindrales bacterium
AGCGAGGCGCCGGCGCCGGACATCGCCAGGCCGTGGCGGGCCGCCTCGCGCGCCTCCGGCAGCGAGTAGCCGAGCGCCTGCAGCGCGCCGACGACGTCGCCCTCCGCGACCTGCGAGCCGCCGACGACCGAGATCGCCGCCACGCCTGCCGCCGCGACCTTCTCCTTGAGCTCGAAGATGACGCGCTCGGCGAGGCGCTTGCCGATGCCCGGGATCGAGACGAGGATCGCCTGGTCCTGCTGCATGATCGCGAGCTGCAGCTCCGCGGTCGGGCGGGAGCCGACGATGGCCATCGCGACCTTCGGCCCGACGCCCGTGACGGTCAGCAAGAGCCCGAAGAACCCGAGCTCCTCGACCGTTCGGAAGCCGTACAGCGCCTGCAGGTCTTCGCGGACGACGTGGTGGGTGAACAGCTTGATCTTGCCGCCGGCGGCCGCCGACCCGAGCACCGCGGGCGACGCATAGACCCGATACCCGACACCGCCAACCTCGACGATCAGCGCATCGAGCGCGACCGCCGCGACGACCCCGTCGAGCGACGCGATCACAGCGTGCTCAGGAGTTGCCGGACTTGGCGCGCGCCGGCGCCTGCTCGCGCTTCGCCGGCGCCTTCTCGCGCTTCTCGCGCGCGATCGCCTCGCGCACCGCGCGGTCGTACGCGTTCTCGCCGGAGACCATCGGCGCCACGGCCGCGCGATCGAGCACGGACGAGCGCCGCTCCCCTGCCCCGCTGATGCCCGGGCGCTCCGCGTTCGCCGCCCAGATCGCGATCGCCAGCGCGTCGGCGGTGTCGTCCTGCTTCGGCGGCGCCGACAGGCCGAGGCACGTCGCGACCATGCGCCCGACCTGCTGCTTGTCCGCCGTCCCGGAGCCCGTGACGGCCAGCTTCACCTCGGATGGCGTGGCCTCGCGCACCGGCACCTCGGCCTGCGCGGCCGCGAGCAGCACGACCCCGCGCGCCTGCCCGACACCGAGCGCCGTCTGGACGTTGCGGGAGAAGAACAGGCGCTCCACGGCGAGGATGTCCGGCCGATGGAGCGCGATCAGCTCATCGAGCAGGCCGTGGATCGCGAGCAGCCGCTGCGGCAGCGACGCATCGGGCTTCGTGATGAGGCACCCGGCATCGATCGCGCGGACGCGCCCACCCCTGGACTCGACGATCCCCCAGCCGAGCGCCGCGGTGCCGGGATCGATGCCCAGCACGATCACGGGCTAGCCCGCCACTTCCGCGAAGATGTCCTCGGGGATGTCGAAGTTGGCAGTGACCCGCTGGACGTCATCGAGATCCTCGAGGTTCTCGACGAGCCGCAGGTTCTGGCGGGCGCGCTGCCCGTCGACCTCGACCGTGTTCTTGGCGATCATCGTGCTCTCGGCGCTGTCCACCGGCAGGCCTGCCTGGTCGAGCGCCTTGCGCACCTGCTCCAGCGCCGCGGGCGTCGTGTAGACCTCGACGACGTCGGAGCTCGAGGTGTCGACGTCCTCGGCGCCGGCATCGATCGCGGCGAGCGCCACGTCGTCCGAATCCTGGCCCTTCGAGGTGACGGTGATCACGCCGCGGGGCTCGAACTGCCACGCGACGGCGCCGGAGCCCGCGAGCGAGCCGCCGGCCTTCGTGAAGATCGCGCGCACGTCGGATGCGGTGCGGTTGCGGTTGTCCGTCGCCGCCTCGACCAGGATCGCCACGCCGCCCGGGCCGTAGCCCTCGTAGACGATCTCCTCGAACTGTTCCGTCTCGCCCCCGCCCGTCGCCTTGTCGATCGTCCGCCTGATGTTGTCCGCGGGCATGTTCACCGAGCGCGCCTTCTCGATCGCGAGCCTTAGCCGGTAGTTGGCGTCGGGGTCGCCGCCACCCTGGCGCGCGGCGACGCTGATCTCGCGCGCGACCTTGGTGAAGACCGCGCTGCGCTTGGCATCCGTGACGCCCTTGGCGCGCTTGATCGTCGACCATTTGGAGTGTCCGGACATCGGCGCGGAGTATACGCGACTAGAATGGCCGGACCCCCTCAGACCGCCCCTGCTGAACGAGGTTCGAACGCCGATGACTGCAAGGAGCGTCGATCTCCCCCACCTTCGGAGCGTCGTCCTGGCCGGCCACGCGGGTGCCGGCAAGACGACGCTCGGCGAGCAGCTCCTCTTCAAGTCCGGCGCCGTCGGGCGCGTCGGCAAGGTCGAAGACGGGACCTCGCACCTCGACTACGAGCCGGAGGAGCAGAAGCGGCGCGAGTCATTGAGCCTCGCGGTCGCGACGTTCGAGACGGACGGCACGCGGGTCACGATCGTCGACACCCCGGGCTACCTCGACTTCGCGGCCGAGGTCATCTCGGGCTTCGCCGCGACCGATGGCGCGATCCTCGTCACGGACGCGACGGGCGAGGTCGAGGTCGGGCTCGAAACGGCCATCGGGCTCGGCCGGTCGACGAACACCGCGGCGTGCTTCTTCATCAACAAGTGCGACAAGGAGAACGCCGACCCGAGCCGGGCGCTCGACGGCCTGCGCGCCGCCTTCGGCAACAAGATCGCGCCTCTCCAGCTCGCCATCGGCGCCGCCCACACGTTCGAGGGCTACGTCGACCTCGTCCACCGCAAGGCGTATACATGGCAGGGCGGCAAGGAGGTCGAGACCGCCATCCCGGACGGCATGGCCGACGAGGTCGCGCGCCGCCGCGACCAGCTGCTCGAAGCTGCCGCCGAAGCCGACGACGACGTCCTGACGAAATACCTCGAGGGCGAGGAGATCGCCGACGCGGAGCTCGAGGCCTGCCTGCGCAAGGGCGTCAAGGAATCGGTGCTCGCGCCGGTGCTCGTCGGCTCCGCGGCAACCGGCATCGGGCTGCAGGCGCTGCTCGACGCGATCGTCCGGTACCTGCCCTCCCCGGCCGACGAAGGCCCCACGACCGCGCTCGGCAAGGGCGGCGCCGAGGTCCAGGTGCCGCCGGATCCGGACGGCCCGCTCCTCGTGCGCGTCTTCAAGACCGCCGCCGACCCATTCGTCGGCAAGCTGACCTATGTCCGCGTCCTCGGCGGCACGCTCCATTCGCAGGGCCACGCGTGGAACGAAGCGCACCAGGCGGAGGAGCGCATCGGCCAACTGCTGTTGCTGCACGGCAAGGAGCAGGAGCCGATCGCCGAGCTGAAGGCCGGCGAGATCGGCGCGGTGGCGAAGCTCGCGGTCACCTCGACCGGCGACGCCCTGTCGAGCAGGGAGAAGCCGTTCACGCTGCCGGCCCTCGCCTTCCCCGAGCCGACGCTCGTCATGGCGATCGAGCCGCAGACCAAGACGGACCTGGACAAGATGGGTCCGGCCCTCCAGCGGATGCTCGAGGAGGAACCGTCAGCGCGCGTCGAGCGCTCGGAAACCGGCGAGCAGATCCTGCGGACCCTCGGCGACGCCCAGGCCGCGGTCATCCTCGAGCGCCTCAAGCGCAAGTTCGGCGCGGCGATCATCACCCACACCCCGCGCGTGCCGTATAAGGAATCGATCCGCGGCAGCACGAAGGCGCACGGCCGGTACAAGAAGCAGACCGGCGGCCACGGCATGTTCGGCGACGTGTGGATCGAGATCGAGCCGAACCCGGGTGGCGGCGTCGAGTTCGCGGAGAAGGTCGTCGGCGGCTCCGTGCCCCGCAACTTCTTCCCTGGCGTCGAGAAGGGCATCCGCGAGACGGCCGCCGAGGGCGTGCTCGCCGGCTATCCCCTCTCGGACTTCAAGGCGACGCTCTACGACGGCTCCTTTCACACGGTCGACTCGAACGAGCTGTCGTTCAAGATCGCGGCCTCGATGGCCCTCAAGGACGGCGTCCTGCAGGCAAAGCCCGTCCTCCTCGAGCCCATCATGACCGTCGAGATCCGCGTCCCCGAGGCGTTCATGGGCGAGGTCAACCGCGACCTCAACGGGCGGCGCGGCCGCGTGCTCGGCATGGACAGCCAGGACGGCATGCAGGTCATCAGCGCCCACGTCCCCCAGTCCGAGCTGTTCACGTATGCGACGGAGCTGAAGTCGCTCACCGGCGGCCGGGGCACGTTCTCGTCGACGCTCGACCGCTACGACGAGATGCCGGCGCACCTCGCCGAGAAGGTCATCGAGACGCACCGCAAGGACAACCCGAGCACGAGCTCCGAACACTGAGCGGGCCCACGACCCCGGTGACGTTCGCGTCGCCAACCAAGCCCGCGGCGTGGTCCTGGGAGGCCACGAACGCCGAGGTCGCGCGCCGGTATGGCGTGCCGATCGAGCAGGTCGTCCGCTTCGACCAGAACACCGCGCCGGCTCCGCCGGCCGCGGTCAAGGCCATCCTCGAACAGGCGGCGTTCGAGGTCGAGCTGTCGGAGTACCCGCCGTCCGATTACGCGCGGCTCATCGATGCGGCGGCGGCACGGTACGGCGTCGCGCGTGAGGAGCTGCTCGTCGGGGCCGGCGCGGACGAGATCCTCGACCTGTGCGCGAAGGCGTTCATCCCGGCCGGCGGCGCGGCGATCGTGCCGATCCCCACCTATCCGATGTACGGGATCCTCACCGACCAGCGTCGTGCGGCCGTGGTCCGCGCGCCGCGCTACGGCGCCGATGCGGGCTATGCGCTCGACGTCGACGCCGTCCGTGCGGCTGCCGCCGAAGCGGCGGACAACGGCGCGTATCCCGGCGTCGTGTGGCTCTGCTCACCGAACAACCCGACCGGCCGAGCCGAGCCCGCGGGCGCCATCGAGCGGCTGCTCTCCGGGCTGCTCGCCGACGCCCGCGCCGCCGATCGCCCCGAGCCGACAGTGATCCTCGACGAGGCGTACATCGAGTTCGCGGGTGATTCGCTCGTTGGCCTGCGGGCCGACTACCCGCGGCTGGTCGTGCTGCGGACGATGTCGAAGGCGTACGCGATCGCCGGCCTCCGCGTCGGGTTCGCGATCGCCCGCCCGGAGATCATCGACGAGATCGCGATCTACCGGCCGCCGGGCTCGGTGTCCATCGTCTCCGTCGACGTGGCGACCGCGCTGCTCGCCGACGACTCGATCGCGTCCGGCCGCGTGGCGCACATCACCAAGGAGCGCGATCGTCTCACCACGGCCCTTCGAGCTGCTGGCTGGGATGCACACCCATCGACGACCAACTTCGTGCTCGTCGCGTTCGCCACGCCCGCCGCCGCGGACGTGGTCGCGGAGTCACTCCTGCAACGGGGGTTGATCCCGCGGACATTCCCGGCCGGGCATCCCCTGGACCACTGCATCCGGCTCACGGTCCGCAACGCCGAGCAGGACGACCGCATGATCGCGGCGGCCCGGGAGATCGGCTCGCCCGCGTAGCGCAGGCTCTCCTCGGCGCCGATGCGGAACGCCACGTTCAGATATGCGTGAAATCAGGCACTGACCCCGCGTATCTCACCCGCATGTCCGTCGCCGGCATATCTCGAGGACACGGCTCGCGGTACCGGGCTCGGCCACCCACCCTGGATATGCCGCCAACAGACATGGGCACCGGCAACGACACTGGTAGGCCTGAAATCGCGCATATTCGCGCTCGCGCCGCCCAGCCCTTATGAGGCCCGGCGCCGCCCCACCCGCACACGGCGCTTGCCGAGCCGAACCACGTACCACTCGCCGCCGATCGGCTCGGGCAGCGCGCCGGCGGGATC
>DASSHR010000258.1:0-2452 GCA_035692745.1 Candidatus Limnocylindrales bacterium
CAGCCGATCAACATCGACGGCACGAGCGTCAGCAAGCAGGGCAGCACGGTTCCAGCCAAGTTCCGGGTCTGCGACGCCTTCGGACAGTCGATCGGGACGCCCGGGGTCGTCACGAATTTCGTCCTCTACCAGAAGATCGGCGCGACGAATGAGACCGTCAACGAGGTTGTCGACTCGACGACCCCTGACACGGCCTTCCGCTGGTCCGCGACCGACCAGCAGTGGATCTTCAACATCAACACGAAGCCGCTCCAGAAGAACTACAAGTACTTCTACCGGGTCGACCTGAACGACGGCAGCTCCATTTACTTCGCCTTCAGCCTCAAGTAACCGACCAGCCCCTGGATCGGGAACGAGCCGGGCCCTCAGGCCCGGCTCGTTGATTCCGGGCACCGCCGCATGGCCGACTGTCGCGGGCAGGTAATGCAAACGCAATCGGCAGATAACCGCGAATGAAGCGTCGAGGACGATGATCCGCCCATGAGCGGCGTGGTCGCGGCGGTCCTCACGATGACGGTGGCGCAGCTGCTCGACCTGGCCACCTTCGGCGAGATGGTCCATCGGGTCGGGGCGCAGGCCGAGGGAAATCCGCTGGTCGCCGCGATGTTCGAGATGGGCGGCATGCCGGCCGTCGCGATCGCGAAGGTCGCCCTCACCGCGATCGTCGCTGCGGTGGTGGCCTGGCTCGCCAATCGACCGAGCAGCCGGCTCGCAACGGCCCTCGTGGTGGTCGTGGTCGGCGCCGGCATCCTCGCGGGTCTCATCGGCGGCGCGACGAACACGGCAGCCATCGGTCTGCTCTAGGTCGGCGCTCAGAAGATGTAGCTGATCCCCGTGTGGATCCAGCGATCGACGGGTAGCCAGTCCGCGTCGGCGAGGAGCGAGACGAAGAACGGGTCGAGGGTGTAGCCGCGCGCCAGCAGGTGCTCGACCGCTGCCCGGTTCTGTAGCGGGGTGGAGAAGTAGAGGTTCGGCGCGCCGATCTCGGCGGCGTGGTTCTCCACGTGGTCGAGCAGGGCGGGAATGTCGCCCGGATCGAGCGCGCCCATCGGGCCCGTGAGCTCTTCGTCGTAGCCGAATGCGAACCCGACTGCCGCGCCGGCACGGCGCGCGATCCACGCCGGGCGCTTGCGCAGCAGGAACTCGATGTCGACGTCGCGACGATGCCCGACCAGCTGCTCCTCGACGTCACCGACGAGCGCCACCGAGGCAGCCGAGGGGTCGAGACGTTCGAACTCGAGGTCCGTCGCCGGCTCGACGCGCCGCGGCGGCCCCTCGAAGTCGACGATCGTCGTGATGAATCGCACGCCGGAGCGCAGGTAGCGACTCATCGCCCGCGGGTCCTGGGTCGCGATGATGGCTCGGTGCGGGCCGCGGCCCGGTGGCATCGACCGCTCGAGGAGCGCCCGCCCGAGCCCGCGCGACTGCACGTCCGGGAGCACGAAGAAGTGCGTCAGCTCGAGCAGCGGTCCGCGCTGGACGCTCATCGCCCAGCCGACGACGTGGCCCGTTGCCTCCTCGACCGCGACCCAGTTCTCCGCTGCCGAGCGCCACAGGTGCTCGATCCAGTCACCGCGGGGCGCCCAGGTCGAGACGACCTCGTCGTCGGTGAGCTCGGGAGATGGAACGGCGCCGAGCCGGTGCAGCATCGGCATGAGCGACCGCCGGAACACGGCAAACGCCGCGGGCATGTCGGCGTCGACGGCGGCTCGAATCGTGAACCCGTCGAGCGCCCGCATCCGATGAGGCTATCGGGTCGCGAGGAAGCGCACCCGATCCTTCTCGATCCGCGCCCACACGACCGCGCGGCCCGGCCACGGCCGCTCACCCCGGAGCGCGCGATCGCATCCGCGGGATGGGCCGGGTACGCGACTCCGAGTTGCCGAGCGAACTCGCGCGCGATTCGCTCGTTGCCGCGCGCCCGCCGCACGATCAGGAGTTGTGACACGTGCGGCCCTGACCCGTCCGCGCCGGCGACGCCGTCCCAGCCCGACCATGACGGCAGCGCCTCTGCCTTCTGCTTCGACCACCGAACGACCTGCTCGATGCGCCGCATGTCCGACTCGATCTCCGTTGCCACCGCGAGCTCGTCGCGCTGGTGGTGCAGCACGGCATCGATCGCGCCGCGCACCGGCTTCCAGACGCTGACTTCGGTGAATGGCCGCCATTGGGCGCCGAGGATCCCGAGAAGGTGCTCCAGCATCGGTGCCTGATGCCGGTCCTGGATGGTCGGCCCGGTGTTCGGATACAGGCGTGCAGCCAGGTCTGCGCCGAGCGGCACGGCAAGTTTCGCGAGCGTTTCGAACGTTGGCCTCGCCGTCTTGGCGAGGATCTTCGAGACGAACGCGTGCGAAATGCCGGCTGCGTTGGCGAGGACAGCGGCGCTCATGCCGCTGTCTGCCAGGAGTCGCTCGAGGTCCTCGGCGATGCGCGCGCGAACAGCTGCCTCCAT
>DASSHR010000259.1:0-2359 GCA_035692745.1 Candidatus Limnocylindrales bacterium
GTGCACGAGCGGTTCGTCGGCCGCGACGGCGGCTGCGCGCCGACCCGCGGCACAGGAGGGTGGTCCGGGGTGGTTCGGGACCATTTGCCTACACCCGGTCCCATGACTCCCTGCCTAGACTCGGGGCAATGACGAGCGAGGCAGGTCGCCGGCCGCTGCGTGCGCGCCTGGCGACCTCGGGGACCGCAAAGCAGCCGAAGGCAGGCCGACGGAAGCCGCCGGTCGACGGCGCGGGAAGCCGCGCCACCGAGGCGCCGACCGTCGGCACGAACGGCCATGCCAAGGGCCTCGACCCTGCGGACCCCGAGCTGAACGTGATCGCGCCCGCGGCGCCACCGTCCTCCGGCCAGAGCCGCGGCCGCGGCGCAACTCCCAACGACGATCCCCTCGCCGCCCTCCTCGCCGAGGCGCAGGCCGCCGTCTCCGACGGCGCCAACGCGCTCCGCGACGTCCGCGAGCGCTACCGCGCGGCGTACAACGAACGCGTCGAGCAGCTGGAAGCGATGCGCGCGTGGCCGACGCCGGCGGTGGGGCCACTGGCGGCGCGCGCCGCAGCCAACGCCAAGAGCTCGGCGGAGAAGGCCGGCAAGCACGGTGACACCGTGAGCGGCCACGACGTCGGGATGGAGCGCGACGCGCTCAACCGCATCGACCTCGCCGCGAAGAGCCTCGAGAACGCCTGGCTCTTCCTCGCCCGCGAGGACGCGAGCCTCGTCAGCGACCCCTCCGGCCCGCCGAGCGCCGCCGATGCCCAGATGCGCATCGTCGAGGCGCAGGAGCAGGAGCGCACGAGACTGGCCCGTGAGGTCCACGACGGCCCGGCCCAGGCGCTGAGCAATGCGATCTTCCAGGTCGAGGTCGTCCAGCGACTCCTCGACCGCGACGAACAGGCAGCCCGCGACGAGCTCCAGCAGCTGCGCGAGGTCCTGACCCGCGAGCTGCGGGGCGTTCGCGCCTACCTCAGCCAGCTCCGACCGCCGCTGCTCGCCGACCTCGGCCTGAGCGGTGCGATCAAGGAAGCGGCGGCGCAGACGGAAGCCGCCCTGAACATCCCGGTGACCGTCGAGCTCGCCGAGCACATCGACAACCTCCCGGAGACCGTCGAGGTCGTCGCGCTGCGCGTCATCCAGGAGGCGCTGCAGAACGCCCGGAAGCACGCCCAGCCCTCGTCCATCCGCGTCCGCGTGAGCAAGGACGGCAACGCCTGGGCCGTCGAAGTGCGCGATGATGGCAAGGGCTTCGATGCGAACGACCCGCCGCTCAGCGGGCGCCGGCATTTCGGCCTGCAGTTCATGCGTGAACGCGCGGAGCTGATTGGCGCACGATTCGAAGTACGATCCAGCCCGAACCTCGGGACGGCCGTGCGAATGACCATCCCACCTGGGGCCATGGGAATGCCGATTCCGGAAGGGGAGGTTTGATGACATCCGAGAGTGAAGGCGGCGAGCGCCGTCGCGGGGGCATCGCCGCCGACCGCATCCGGATCCTGATCGTCGATGACCACGCCCTGTTCCGGGGCGGGATCTCGAATGTCCTCGGCAAGGAGCGCGAGTTCGATGTCGTCGGCGAAGCCGCCGATGGCCGCAGCGCGATCGAGATGACGGGCATGGTCTCGCCGAGCATCGTGCTCATGGACCTGAGCCTGCCCGCACCGGGCGGCCTCGAGACCACCCAGCGCATTCGCCGCGAGTTCCCGGCCGTGGCCGTCGTCGTGATGGCCCAGGACGAGGACGAGGAGTCGCTCTTCGCCTCGATCAAGGCCGGCGCCGCCGCGTTCGTGATCAAGGACATCACGCCCGAGGACCTGATCCACGTCATCCGGCGGGTCAGCCAGGGCGAGTTCCTCATCAACGACAAGGTCTTCTCAAAGCCTGCCGTGGCGTCGCGCGTCCTCAAGGAGTTCCGCGAGCTGGCCGTGTACGGCCAGGAGGCCCAGCCGATCTTCGCGCCCCTCTCGCCGCGAGAGGTGGAGATCCTCGACAACATCGCCCAGGGCATGACCAACAAGCAGGTCGCCTACGCCCTGTCGATCTCCGAGCAGACCGTCAAGAACCACATGAGCTCGATCCTCCGGAAGTTGGCCGTGAACGACCGGACCCAGGCCGTCGTCTACGCGATGCGCCAGGGGTGGATCAAGATGCCGGAGGACTGAGGTCGCCCCGAAGGCCGGCGCAGAGCCGGCAGCCTCGGCCGATTCGCCGCCCGACGCGTCTGCCGAACCCACCTCCGTCGCGGACTTCGCCGCGCGCCTCACCACCGAGGCGCTCGAGGTCCAGGGCGAGGTCGACGAGATCGAGCTGCTGATCAACCAGGCGCGGACGGAGGCATCGCGCCACGAGGCGCGACGCAGTGCGGCCGC
>DASSHR010000260.1:0-1850 GCA_035692745.1 Candidatus Limnocylindrales bacterium
CGGCGACGCGTTCGGGTAGGTGGCGCGGATCTTCGCGGCGAGCCCCGCGATGTGTGGCGTCGCAAAGCTGTTGCCCGTCGCGACGATCTTGCCGCCGTCGCGCCACGCCACCGGGACGTCCACGCCCCACGCCCCGAACTCGACCGGTGGGTTGGGGTTGTAGAACCAGGTCAATGGGTCCGGGACGTCGTGCGCGGCGACGCTCACGACAGACGCGTAGAGCGAGGGGTAGCTCGCCTGGCCGGGGTAGTTGCTTGCGGCGCAGACGAGCAGCGTGTTCGCGAAATACGCCTGGTCGACGAGGTCGTGGAAGGTCGCGTAGAGGTCCTCGCTCCGCGATGAGAGGCTGAGATTCGCGACCTGTGCCCCCTGCTGGAGCACCCAGTCGAGGCCGTAGGCGAACGCGAGGCCCTTGGTCCGGTTGTTCTTCCCGAGGACGCGCACGGAGATCAGGTCGGCGTCCGGCACGAGCGCATGGATGATCCCGGCGCAGGCCGTGCCGTGGCCGACGACGTCGACCGGGGCCTCGTCGCGAATCTCGGCCGCCTCACCGTCGAGCTCGACACGAACCGACCGGACGAGCTTGCCACCGACCGCCTCGTGGTCGCCCTCGACCCCGGAATCGATGATCGCAACCGTGACGCCGGCGCCGCGCGACGTCAGCCACGGCGCTGTCGGCGCCTCCACCGGCGCGGTGCGGGCCAGCGCGGCGCGGTGATCGGAGCTGAACGGCTCGGTCCAGGCCGGCCGGCTCTGGACGGCCGTCTGTCCGTCGGACATCAGCGCCGGAACCTGCGTGGCGCCGAGTGCTCGCGACGCTCCCGGGCGTGCCGGCCGACCGCATCGAGGACGTCGATCGCAAGCGTCCGATCGTGCGGCGCGACGAGTCGCAGCTGGACGATCGAGTCGACGAACGCCCAGAACCCATCGTCGCCCGATTGGTTTCGGGTTGCCTCGGAGATCATCGATTCGAGGGCGCCGTGCTCCTCCGGGACGTCGCCATCGAGCATCAGGCGCAGCAGCTGCTGCGCATCGAGTGCTCGCGCGCCGATCTGGATGGCAACGGCAGCCTGATCGGCGAACACGGATGCGAGCTCGATGTCGCGCAGGGAGAACGTGCCGTCGCGCTTGTCGAGGATCTCCAGCACGCCCGCTGTGCGCTGCTCGCTGCGCATCGGGACGGCGAGGATGGACCTCGGCGTGTAGCCCGTGCCGGCCGAGACGTCCGACGTGAAGCGAGCGTCATGGAGGGATTCCGCGATGGCGATCGGCTCGCCGCTCGTGAACGCGTGGCCGGCGATTCCCTGGTCGGCCGGGATCGTCAGGCCGACGACCGGCTGGCCCTGCGCCCCGGCTGCGACGACGAACTCGAGGGTGTCGTGCTCCGGCCGATACAGCGCGATCGATGCCGCCTCCGCCTCGAACAGCTGGACGGTCGTCGCGACGATGGACCGGAGCAGGGTGGTCTGCAGCGCCGCCTCGAGCCGGAGGGCGGTCTCGGCGCGCATCGCCACGGCACGCAGGAGGTGAATGCCTGGATCACTCACGGGCTGCGGTCATTGCCTCGATGCGCTCCTTGCGGCGTTGTGCCCGTACATAGTGAAGAGCGGAGCCGGCTTGCGCCTGCTCCGCTCTGTCGCGTGTCGTCGAAGGGTTACCCCTCCTTCGGCCGGAAGCCCTCCTTCGGGCGGAAGCCTTCCTTCGGGCGGAAGCCTTCCTTGGGCCGGAAGCCCTCCTTCGGGCGGAAGCCGTCCGAGTCGTCGCCTTCGAAGATCTGGCCCTCGGTGTCCTCGGCCTCGTCGACCTTCTCCGACTCCTGGCCCTTGGTCGGCTGTTCCTGCTCGCTCACC
>DASSHR010000261.1:0-1705 GCA_035692745.1 Candidatus Limnocylindrales bacterium
TCCGACGATCGTCACGAGGATCCCGAGAACGATGACGATCCGAAGCGATTGCCTGCCCATGTCGAACGACCCTCCCTATCGATCCTGGCTCGTGGTTTGCGGGCGCCGGAGCTCGATTGCCGGCACGATCCGCTCGATCGGCACGCCTGCCGTTCCGAATGCGAGCTCGACCGCTGCAGCCGAAGGACCATCAACGATCCAGTACGCGGCTTCATCGTTCGGAGCGAGCGTGGCCGTCATGGCCTCGATCGGGATCCCCTGGCGACGAAGACCCGCAACACTGTCGTTGAGCCTGCGCACCGCATCGGCAAATGTCTCGATCGTGACGCCGGGCCAATAGCGCTCAACCAGGAACGTCTCGACCGGATTGCCAACTTGGCGCAGGGCACCCATCGCCGGACGCTACGGTGCAGCCCGGCCGCGCCGCATCGGGCGATTCCCTATGAATTAGAGCGAGGCATTCTCGTGGCGAGCCATCCATGCGCCGAGCTCGGCACGCGTGGCAATGGCGAGCTTCCCGTAGATCCGCGCCAACGTGGCCTCGACGGTCTTCGGGCTCACGAAGAGCGCGGCAGCGACCTCGCGGTTGGTCATGCCCCGGCCACTCAGCTCTGCGACCCGCCACTCAGCTGGCGTCAACTCGACAGCCCTCCTCCGGCGGCCGGGCACCCTGCGGACCTCATCCGCCGCCAGCGTCGCCCACCCATCCGCACCCGATTCCGTGAACAGCGCGGCCGCGGCGGTGAGCGTCTCGCGAGCGGCTCGTCGCTGTCCTGTCCGGCGCAGGAGCTGGCCGAGATGCAGCAGTGCCCTGGCGTGCTCGAGCGGCAGCTCCGCGGGCTCATGCAACGCAAGCGCCGACCTCAGCGCCTCGATCGCCTCGGGGCGCCGTTCCTCCTGGACGCGAAACGACGCCTCGGCGCGGAGGGCGGCCGCGAGCGCCCAACGCCGGCCGCGGCTGGTGGCGGCCGCCGCGAAGGGGGCAAGGATGGCTTCGGCGGCATCCCGCATGCCGGCACGCGCGAGTGCCTCGGCGGCGTCGGGCACGAAGAATCCGAGGACCGGGTCGGGCAGGCGTGCCCGAAGGGCCGATGCGGGCAGGGTCAGCATCGCGTCTGCCGCTGGCCCGGGGCGGTCGAGGGCCAGGTTCCCGAGGCAGGTGGCAGCTGCGCACCAGAGAACGACGATCCCGCTCGCGCCGCCGTCGGCCAATGCAGCGCGGACATGGACATCGACGCTGGCAAGATCGCCCCGGCTTGCCGCGACGAGTGCGCTGACGGAGCACGCCCACGTCCGCAGCAGCTCGCTGCCGGTCGTCTCCGCGATCGTGGCGGCCTGCTCGGCGAGCTCCGCGGCATCGGACAGCCGGCCCGCTCGCAGCTCGTTCCACGCCGACCAGAGCAGGGCGTGCGCAAGATCGCAGTCGTCGCCGATCTGGTCGAGCGCGTCCCGAGCCTCTCCGAGGAGGCGGCGCGCCTCCTCGTGTCGGGCGGTGAGGGCGCGCACCAGGCCGATGACACCGCGGGGCGAGAGCCCGAGGTATGGCGGTCGTGAAGAATCCTCCAGCGCGAGTGCATCGGCGACCTGCGATTCGTCCGGTTCATGCCCGGCAAGCAGTCGCGTCAACGCCACATACGCCAGCGCCTCGGCTAGCAGGGCGGGCTCGCCTCCATGGCGCGCGGCAACCGCTCCGAGATCGGCCCAT
>DASSHR010000262.1:0-1185 GCA_035692745.1 Candidatus Limnocylindrales bacterium
CCGAGGTCGTCGAGGAACCGCCCGATCGCGCGGACCTTCGCGTCGAAGGCCTCGTACGCAGCGGCGTCGTTGGCGTTCCGGGTGCGCAGGCCCGCGGCCGTCTTCTTCGCGTCGCTCCAGAGCGTGATCGCCGAGCCGTCCGCCTGCGGCGCGAACACGCGCACGTCCGGCGCGGTGAGCGAGAGCCCGTGGCCGCGCAGGCCGAGATCCTTCTGCACGGAAGGTCGGAGCCGCCCGACCGTGTGCGCCAGCGCCGGCACCCGAATGCCCTTCGCGAGCTCCATCGTGTCTGCGGCGCCGCCGACACGCTCGCGCCGCTCGAGCACGAGCGTGTTCAGCCCCGCATTCCCGAGGTACGCAGCGGTCACGAGCGCGTTGTGGCCGGCGCCGATGATCACGGCATCCCACTTCACGGAAGTTCGGCCGGCCGCCGTCATTCGTATGCCCTAATTCGGGGGTGAATTTCTCTGTGTCGCGACCCATGACTGTCGGCGGCATGCGAAGCACTGCCTTGCGGGTCTGGGCTCGCCCACCCCGACGCTCGTATGACGCCGACGGTCATTGCCGCCGGCACCGTTTCCGCGTTGCCCGGAATCGGGCATACGAACCGGGCGGCCGGGCCGTCGGCGACGGCGGCGGCAGCAGCGGCGGCGGCGGCGCCGAGCCTCACGCCTTCTTCCCCTTCGACTTGAGCAGCTCCAGCGCGGCGATGCGGCCGTTGGCACCCATGATCCCGCCGCCCGGATGCGTGGAGGAGCCGCACATCCACAGTCCGCGCAGTGGCGTCCGGAAGCGCGCCCAGCCCGGCACCGGCCGCGAGAAGAACAGCTGCTCGAGCGAGAGCTCGCCCTGGAAGATGTTGCCCTCGGTGAGCCCTGTCGTCCGTTCGATGTCGAGCGGCGTCTGGACGTTCCGGAAGAGGATCTTCGACTTGAGATCCGGAGCGAACTCGGAGATCCGGTTCACGACCGCGTCGCCAAAGGCCTCGCGCTGGTTGTCCCAGCCGCCCAGCGACGGGTCGAGGTTGTACGGCGCGTACTGCACGAAGCAGCTCATGATGTGCTTGCCGGGCGGCGCCATCGACGGGTCGACGAGGGTCGGGATGATGATGTCGATGTACGGCTTCTTCGAGAATTGCCCGTACTTCGCGTCGTCGTACGCGCGCTCCATGTCGTCGACCGAGGG
>DASSHR010000263.1:0-1506 GCA_035692745.1 Candidatus Limnocylindrales bacterium
GACGACCGACCGTTCGGCCTGCCGAACGAAGGTTTCGATGCCCGCCGCGGCGCCCTCGAGGCTGAGGCGCCGGCTCAACCGGGTCATGAGCAGGCACGCCACGAGCACGAGCGCCGCGAACGGCATGGTCGAGTCCGGCTGGACCGAGGCGAGCACGAGCGGCAGGTACACGGCGGTGGCGAACCCCGCGCCCAGCGCGAGCGTCCGAGCCCGACCGACGGGGAACGAGCGCGCAGTCGCAACGTCGGCTGCGAGTCGCCACGCGAGCACGCACACGATCGAACCGACGACGACCGATGACCACTGCGCCGCCGCGAACGCGCCGGCCAGCGTGGAGATGGCGGCCGCGCCGGCGAGCGCCATCGGGATCGCCGCGAGGAACGAGGGCAACGGCAGCCACACCTCGAACGCGGGGCGCGGGAAGGACAGCGGCGGTGTCTGGAACGACCAGATCGCATCGGTGGTGAGGCCGCGACCCTCGACGAGGTTTCGCGCCACGCCGACGTAGTACGCGACGTCCTCGGGCCGCGGGAACGTGATCTGCGTCGCGACCCAGGCGCGCACCACGAACGCGACGACGAAGACGGCGGCGGCCGACAGGAGCGCTTCGCGCCGCGTCACGGCGTCGCGCTCAGCGGGCTGGCGAGAGCGGAATCGCATCGATCGTCGGCCGGATCGAAGCAGACCGGGTACAGGGCCAGGCGCGGGGTCGCCGTGTCGGGCGAGGTCACCTTGAACACCGGGTTGCCGATCCACAAGGGCTGCGACAGCCCCTGCAGCACAGGCGCCAATGCGCGCGCCGCGTCCCCGCGCTCCAGCACGAGCCAACGGATGTCGTAGGCACGCGCCACCGCTTCGATCGTCTCGATCGAATCATCCGGCGAGACCACCCCCGGATGGCCCGTCCAGTACTTGATGCCACCGGCGTCGATCGACATGATCCGGTCGTCCGCCGGCACGCCGAGCGTCTGGAGCTCCGCCGCGAGCGCCTGCCGCGGGGCGCGCGACACGTCCCAGCCGGCCTCGAGCGACCGCGAGAAGATCACCGCGCTGGCGATCACGACCGCCACCATGCCCCAGACGAAGATCGATCCGGCCGGGCCTTCACGCCAGGTCGACCGGCGCCCGGCGATCGCGCCCACCACGACCAGGATCCCTTCGACGGACAGGATCGCCGCGTGCGGTGCCAGCCCGATCGCGGTGTGGATGAACGCGCCGCCGGGCACGTGCAGCGGGTACAGGAACGTGGCGCCCGCGAACGCCACGAACGTGTACACGAACCACGGCCCGAAATCCTTCGAGTGGCGCCGGGCGAGCGCGCCGATCAGGAGGAACGGCAGCAGCACGACCGAGGCGATCATCACCACGAAGTTGCCGCTCGCGTCGATCAGCCCCTGCAGCCGCGAGCCGATGATCGTGGGCCAGCCCTGGGCCATGAACGCGTGGAACGAGGAGTCCGAGGTGATGGAGTTCCACTGCGAGATGTGCTGGATCCAGAGCGCGACC
>DASSHR010000264.1:0-1013 GCA_035692745.1 Candidatus Limnocylindrales bacterium
CGAACGTCGTTGCTGATGTTGTTCGATGCGACCGTGACCGTGGTCGTGATCGCGGTGAGCTTGCCTGCCATGTCGGGGATCTCCTTGCGCTATGCGGGGCCGGTGTCGAAGTACCGAACGAAGTTCACGGCGACCACCGCCGCGCCATGTGTGCCCGAGCCCTGGAGCCGGACGTACTGCCGGACGGTCGCCGTGAGCCCGGTCTGCAACCGCTGCGACGTGGCACCCGTCGCCCCGGTGAAGGTCAGGCCGGTCACGTCCGCGAACGTCACGTCGTCATCGGAGTCCTGCACCTTGAACACCGCGGTCCCGGACGCGACCGAGAACACATGCAGGTACGCGGCTGCGCCGAACGACGTGTCCGTGTCGCCGAGGTCGATGGAATCGCCGTTGACGGTCCCGGTCGAGAACGACTGCTTCCCTGTCGTCAGGAGCTCGCCGTGCTCGAGGCCGTACCCGTTCGCCGCCATCTCGACGGTGAAGCCGATCGATCCGTCATCCCCGACAGTCGGGGCATAGTCGAGCTGCTTGCAGGTCATCGACGCGATCGGCCCGCCGAGCGCCGGAGTGCCAAGTGCCACCGATGCGAGCACGTCCGTCCGCGGCAGCGCGGAGAACGTCGCGTGTGCCGCACCCGAGTCAACGTTGAAGAACGCGGCGAAGGACATCGCGCCGTCCCTGCGGCCGGACTTCTTTTCGGGTGCGGACTTGTTGAGCCCGGTAACGGTGATCGTCGGGCGCGGACTCGACATCGAGGTCACGGCCCCGATGTCGCCGGAGATGTCGGCCGAGCCGACGTAGCACTCGGAGCCGAGCGCGGTGAGCTTGCCTGCCATCTATCTCGTCCTCGTGTATTCGTCGAAGTCGACGCCGATCTCGATGTCGCACACGGCGTTCTTGATGCCCGCGACGGTCTGCTGATCGACGATCGCCGGCGTCATCACGAGATCGACGGCCTTCGCCCCGATGTCCGAATCGCCGTGGATCCGCGTCCGGCATTCCTTGACGAACAC
>DASSHR010000265.1:0-1600 GCA_035692745.1 Candidatus Limnocylindrales bacterium
CGACCACGCCGATGTCGACGAATCGAATGTCTCCATCCTCGCTCGTGGCGCGCACCTGCTCACTGACCAGCACCTCACCGGCACGGGCGTATTCGGCGATCCGCGCCGCAAGGTTGACCGTCTGCCCGTAGTAGTCACCCGACTGCACGATGACCGGCCCGGTATGGATTCCCACGTGCGCGGGCGGCAGCCCGGCCTCGAGCACGCCGTGGACCATCTGCAGCGCTGCCGCGACGGCTCCGGCGGCCTCGCGGAAGTGGAACATCACGCCGTCGCCGAGCCATTTGACCGGCCGGCCGCCGTGCTCCCCGGAGCGCCGGTTCACGAGCGTCCCCAGGGTTTCCGCCAGCTGCGCCGCAGCCGCATCGCCACGCTCCTGGGTCAGCCGCGTGTAGCCCGTGATGTCGAGGAAGCAGATCGACGGGTGTCGCACCACGGGCTCGTGCAGGCCCGCCGTCGCCATCGTCTGCTCGAACCCGATGACCACGTTGCCGATCCACGTCTGCGCCTCCTGCGCACGGAACAGCGCCAGCAATGCTTGCTCACCCAGTTCGCTGAGCCGATTCTCCGGGTCGACCCGGGCAATCTCCGGGACCCTGCCCTCGGCGATGTAGCGCTCCTGGATCTCCGTCCGAAACCACCCGGCCTGCGCTTCGGCGAGGCGCCGAAGCGTGTCGCCCATGCTGCGCAGGAAGCGTTCGACGGCGGGCCGTCGAAAGCCCAGGCGCGCCTGGGCCGCGAGCCATGGGACGACCTCGAGCTCGTCCTCGCGGATGCGCCCGTCGGGTTCGAAGTGCCCCCAGCCGGTCACCTCTCGGAGCACGGCAAGCCAGTCCAGGGGGATGCCGGTCCGATCGCTGACGGCCTCGAAGCTCTCGTCGACAAGGCCAGCGAATCGACGGAAGACGTCGGAATCGGTGAAATCGATCGGCAGGACACCGCGCTTCACGCCATTCGCCACGGCGTCGAGCGGAAGGCCCGCGTCGAGGACGCCCTGGAGGATGATCACCCGCCGAACATCGCCGACGGTATAGCCGTCCGGCTTGTCCTGGAGCACGCCGGAGGCGATGAGCGCGTCGATGCGCATGAGATCGACGCCGGATCGCAGGGCGAGCTGGTCACGACCCAGCTGCCCCGTGCGCCCGGGATCGTCGCCCTCGCGCATGCGGTGTCCCTCGCTTACTTGTCCCGTTCCGCGCCGGCGAGCGTCGCCTGCGCGGCGGCCAGCCGCGCGACCGGCACGCGGAACGGCGAGCAGCTCACGTAGTCGAGCCCCGCCTTCTCGAAGAAGTGAATCGACGACGGATCACCGCCGTGCTCGCCGCAGATGCCGATCTTCAGATCGGCACGGGCCCCGCGGCCCTTCTCGACGCCCATGCGCACGAGCCCGCCGACGCCCACGGTGTCGATCGTCGCGAACGGATCCTTGTCGAGGATCTTCCTGTCCTGGTAGTCCGCCAGGAACTTGCCGATGTCGTCGCGCGAGAACCCGAACGTGAGCTGCGTCAGGTCGTTTGTACCGAAGGAGAAGAACTGCGCTTCCTGGGCGATCTCGTTCGCCGTCACCGCCCCGCGCGGCACCTCGATCATCGTGCCGACC
>DASSHR010000266.1:0-2225 GCA_035692745.1 Candidatus Limnocylindrales bacterium
GAGATGGCGACGCCGCTCGCGGTCGCGCTGACGCCCGGGGTGACCGCGCCGCCGGAGCTCACCACCGACGACGTGGTGACGCCGGTGGTCTTCGTCGGGCACCTGGGCCGGCCGCCGTCGATCCGGTTCTGCCAGGACGGAAGCTGTCCGCCGATGTTCCTCGTCGATCGGGTGGCGTGGGCTGGGGGGCTCGGGCTGCCCAGAACGTCGTCCGTGCTGCCGGCCCTGCTGGATCGCTGGCCGCCCCTCGGCGCCGGCGCTCGCGACCGCCTCGCGGCGGCTGCGCACCAGCCCCGCGACACCGTCCTGCTCGAGACGCTCGTCGATCCGGTCACGCTCGCCCGCATCGACCCCGATGCCGCCGCTCGCGTGGCGCGCGACGCGCCGGCCGCCGATCGCATCTGGTATCGCCGGGCGCTCGGCGCGGATCCAGGAACGGATCCGCTCGCCTGGCTCGCGATCGACGACACGACCGGCACCGTGATTGCCAGCGGCACCGTCGACTCCTAGCCGGTCTCGCGGCTAGGCTCGGTCCATGGCAGTGCAGCGCATGGACAACGTGGGAATCGTGGTCGAGGACATGGATGCCGCGATCGCGTTCTTCGAGGCCATCGGCCTCGAGCTCGAGGGCCGTGGGACCTTCGAAGGACCGTGGATGGAGCGCACGATCGGGCTTGATGGCGCGAAGTGCGAGATCGGGATGCTGCGCGTCCCGGGCGGCGGCGGCCGCGTCGAGCTGAGCCGGTTCCTGTCGCCGGTCGCGAGCGACAACGGCGCGAACCACGAGCCCGTGAACACCCTCGGCTACCTGCGCGTGATGTTCGCGGTGGATGACCTCGACGGCGTCGTCGCCCGGCTCGAACGGCTCGGCGCGAAGCTCGTTGACTCGATCGTGAACTACGAGAACGTCTACAAGCTCTGCTACATGCGCGCCGCCGAAGGCTTCCTCGTCGGGCTCGCGCAGGATCTCGCCCAGGACCTCGCCCCCGCAACGTGACCGCGTATCTCGTGCTGCTTCGGGGGATCAACGTCGGGGGCCGGAACAAGGTGCCGATGGCCAGGCTGCGCGCGACCCTCGAGGACCTGGGCTTCGAGAACGTGTCCACGTACATCGCGAGCGGCAACGTTCTCCTGGATTCGGACCTGAGCCCCGCGAAGGTGACTGAGGCGATCGAAGCCGCACTGCCGAAGGCGTTCAAGCTCGACGCGGAGCTCGTGCGCGTCGCGGTCATCTCCGCGGATGCCCTCGAGCAGGTCGTCAAGGGCCGGCCGAAGGGCTTCGGCGCAGAGCGTGCGAAATACCACTCGGACGCGGTGTTCCTGCTGGGCATCGACGCCGCCGAGGCGATGACCGCGTTCAGCCCGCGCGAGGGCGTCGACAGGATCTGGCCGGGCGATGGCGTGATCTACAGCCGGCGTCTCAGCGCGGAACGCACGAAGAGCCGGCTCAACCGGATCATGAGCTCGAAGCACTATGCCTCGATGACGATCCGCAGCTGGCAGACCACCGAGGCGCTGCACGAGCTGATGCGAACGCGCGCAGCCGCGAAGGACTAGCGGCCCACCGCGTACGCGGCCATCGCGCGCGGCGAGGCGCCGGCCTCGAGGAGTCCCGTCTCCGGCGTGATTCGCGCCGCCGTGACCTGGCCAAACTCCCAGTCCCCGCCCACCGTGACCGCGTGGCCCATCGATCGCAGCGTGTCGATCGTCGCCGCCGGGATCCGGCCTTCGAGGGCCAACCCCGCAACCTCCATGTCGTGCGGGTAGAACGAGTTCGGGAACGCGGTCGAGTGGAACAAGGGCGCATCGAGCGCTTCCTGCACCGACAAGCCGAAGTCGACGACGTTCAGGAACACCTGCAGCGTCCACTGGTCCTGGCTGTCGGCGCCCTGGGTACCGAACACCATGTGCGGCTCGCCGCCGGCGCGGAGCACGAGCGTCGGCGTCAGCGTGGTGCGGGGACGCTTGCCGGGCTCGAGCGCGTTCGGGTGGCCCTCGACCAGGTTGAGCTGCTGGAGCCGCGTGCCCAGCGGGAAGCCGAGTCCCGGTACGACCGGCGATGACTGCAGCCAGCCGCCACTCGGCGTGGCCGTGAACAGGTTGCCTTCGGCATCGATGACGTCGACGTGGGTGGTGTCGCCTTCCGCGCGCTCGTCCTCGAACGCCGGGCGGATGCCGGCCGGGGCGCCGGAGCCGGGCCGCAGCTCCCGGGAGGCGTGCGCCGC
>DASSHR010000267.1:0-2489 GCA_035692745.1 Candidatus Limnocylindrales bacterium
CGCAAGCTCAAGGCGATCGTCGTCGGCGGCCCGACCGGCGGGATCCTGCCGGCGAACGCCATCGATACCCCGTACACGTTCGAGGACCTCCGCGGCGTCGGTGCGCACGTCGGGTCCGGCGCGGTGATCGCGGTCGACGACCGGGCCTGCGTCGTCGATCTCGCCCGGCTCCTGACCCGCTTCTCCGCCGACGAGGCATGCGGCAAGACGATCCCGTGCCGGATCGGACTGCGGCGCGTCGCCGAGATCGGCGAACGACTCACGACCGGCACTTCGCGCGGCGGTGACGTGGCCCTGCTGGAGGACCTCTCCGCGGACATCGTCGCCAGCGCCCTGTGTGATCACGAGCGACTCGCGACACTGCCCATGATGAGCAGCCTCCGCCACTTCCGGTCCGAGCTCGATGCGCACCTGCTGCGCGGCGAGTGCCCGGCCGGTGTCTGCCGCCCGATCAAGCTGGGCGCGGGCGCCGCCGGTGCGGCCGGTGCCGCAACCCCCGCAGGAGCAACCGCATGACCGACCTGATCGAGCGGCCGCCCAGCGAGGTCACCCGGCGCGACGAGCGGCCGGACGACGGCGACGGACGCGACGCCCTCGCGGGCCGCTCCGGAGACGGCGATCGCTACACGCGCTACGACGGCAAGCCGGAGAGCCGGCCGGACAAGCCGATCAAGCGCGACACGCTCGCGCCGCTCGAGGACACCCGCGCGGAGCAGCTCATCACGACCCAGGCGCCGCAGCGGCCGCTGAACACGCCGCGCATCCGCGTCGAGGTCGACGGGCGGATCGTCGAGGGCCTCGAGGGCCAGACGATCCTCGAGGTCTGCCGCGACAACGGCATCGAGATCCCGACCCTGTGCTACGAGCCGAAGCTCCCGGGCTTCGGGGCGTGCCGCATGTGCGTGGTCGAGGTCGAGGGCGAGGAGCATCCGCCGATCTCATGCTCGCGGACCTGCGAGGACGGGATGAAGGTCCAGACGCAGACCGAGGAGGTCCGCCGGCTCCGGCGCACCAACCTCGAGCTGATCTTCTCGGACCACAACGCGTACTGCCTGCCACCGTGCCAGAACAAGTGCCCGAGCCACATCGACATCCCGGGCTTCCTCAAGCAGAACGCCGAGGGCAACTTCCGCGAGTCGACCCGGATCTTCAAGCGCACGATCCCGTTCCCCTCAGTGCTGGGCCGTGTCTGCCCGGCGCCGTGCGAGGAGCATTGCCGCCGCGACGAGGTCGACGAGGCCATCGCGATCCGCGACTCGCACCGCTACGCGGGCGACATGGTCATCAAGTCGATGCTCGACGACGACCTCGATCCGCCCGTGCCGTTCGAGCAGCAACCGAAGACGGGGCGCCGCGCCGCGGTCATCGGGTCCGGCCCGGCCGGCATGGCCGCCGCGTACTACCTGCTCCTGTCCGGCCACGACGTCACCGTCTTCGAGCGCGACCCGGCGCCCGGCGGCATGCTCCGCTACGGCATCCCGCAGTACCGCCTGCCCAAGGTCGAGGTCCTCGAGGCCGAATACGAGAGCGTGACCCGCCTCGGCGGCAAGATGGTTTGCAACCAGGGACTCGGCCGCGACTTCACGCTCGACGACCTGCAGTACCAGGGCTTCGACGCGGTCGTCATCGCGATCGGCTGCTACGACACGAACAAGCTCGGCATCCCGGGCGAGGACGCGCCCGAGGTGCTCGATGGCCTCGAGTACCTGCGGACCGCCACGCTGGGCCTGCCGTATCCGGGGCACAAAGGCAAGCGCGTCGTCGTGATCGGCGGCGGGTTCACCTCCATGGACTGCTCGCGGACCTCGGTCCGCCAGGGCGCCAAGGAAGTGACCCTCGTCTACCGCCGCGACATGAAGGACATGCCCGCGGCGAACGAGGTCCACGAGGCGATCGAGGAAGGCGTCACCGCGATCTTCCAGGCCGGCCCGACCCGCGTCATCACGGACAAGGACAACAACGTCACGGGTGTCGAGTTCATCCGGATGGCGCTCGGTGCTCCGGATGCCTCCGGCCGTCGTCGTCCGGAGCCGGCCCCCGGCACCGAGTTCACGATCCCCTGCGATCGCGTGCTGCTGGCCATCGGCCAGGGCCCTGAGCTCGACTGGATCGGCCCCGGCTCCACCGGCCCGGTCGCGACGAAGCAGAGGCGCCTCGGTGCGGACGCGGTCACGTTCGAGACGGCTCGGCCCGGCGTCTTCGGCACCGGCGACGTGCGCGTCGGCGCGGCAACGGTCGTCCAGGCCATCGCCGAGGGCCGCCGCTCGGCCTACGCCGTGGATGCCTTCCTCCGCGGCAACGACCTGTCCACGATCCGGACGCGTCAGACGCTCGCGGAGCCGCAGCCCGAGTTCCTGTCGATCGTGCCGTTCACCGGCGAGGTGAAGGAGCCGCGCTACCGGCTCAAGGCCCTCGAGGCGGAGGAGCGCAACCACAACTACGTCGAGTACGAGATCCCGTACTCCCGAGAGGAGATCGTCGCCGAGTCC
>DASSHR010000268.1:0-7838 GCA_035692745.1 Candidatus Limnocylindrales bacterium
CCCTGGATGGACACGATCCCCCACTGGTCGGTCACGTCCTCGATCTCGACGTCGAGGCGGCCCCTGAGGCCTTCGAAGTACGCGAGGTTCGGCTCGGCGGCCGTGAGCAGGTACTCGGATTCCGCGAGGCGAAGCAGGACGCCGTCCTCGATGACGTAGCCGCGGTCGTCGCACCACAGCGTGTACTGCGCCTTCCCGACCGCCAGGGTTCGCGGGTCGCGCGTGAGGAGCCCGGCGAGATAGCGCTCCGAATCGGGACCGGCGACGCGATACTTGTACAGCGGTGAGGTGTCGAACAGGCCGGCGGCGTTCCGGATGCCGAAGTACTCGAACTTCTCGGACATCTGGTAGCGCGGCGCCACGAGCGCGTTCGACCAGTGCTCCCAGAGCCCCGTCTCGTTCAGGGCGCTGGTCCGCTCGTGGAAGGGCGTCGTCCGGTACATGCTCGGGCGATGGTAGCCTGTTATTGGACATGTGCGCAATACCGGCGTAGGCTCCCCGCCGTGGCCCGGATGTCCCCCGCCGATCGGCGCGCCGCGATCATCGATGCGGCGCTCGCGGTTGCCCGCCGGAAGGGCCTCGCCGCCACCACCGTGCGCGACGTCGCCCTGGAGATGGGCACCTCCAGCGGGCTGATCCACCACTACTTCGACTCGATGGACGAGGTGCTCGCCGCCGCATTCGAGCTGATCGCCGCAGAAGACCTCGCGGAGACCGAGCAGATGCTCGCCGGCGGCGATCCCATCGCCGTGCTGGCCGGGTTCCTGCGTTCCTATGGCCCGGTCGGCGACGACTGGGCGTTCCAGCTGTGGCTCGACGCCTGGGCCGAGGCCGCGCGGCGGCCCGTCCTGCGCGCCACCTCCGGGCGCCTCAACCTTGCCTGGGCGAACCTGCTCGAACGGGCGATCCGCGCCGGCATCGACGACGGCGTCTTCCGCTGCGACGACCCCACCGGCGCGGCCTGGCGGATCCTGTCGCTCGTCGACGGGCTGGCGCTGCAGGTCGTCGCCCACCGGACGATCGTGGATCGGGCGGACATGCTCGCTTGGGCATCGCTCGCGGCCGAGCGCGAGCTGGGGCTGGAGCCGGGGACGCTGGCGACGGCCTGAGCCTCCGCAGGCTCGCTGCCACAGCTTTGCAACTTCCCGCGGGTACGTTCCCCGTCGATGCGCCGAGCGCCGGCGCCCCGAGGGAGTCCAACCCATGTCCGCACCGATGTCCATGCCCATCTTCCGAGCCAGGATCCTCGTGCTCGCGGCCACCGCGGTGCTCGGGGTCGCCGCCTGCGGCGGTGGCGCCGTCACGCCGACCGCTGCGGGTGGCCCGGCTGCCACCACGGCGGGGGCCAACCCGACGCAGGCCCCCGTCGATGGCCAGGCCACGCAGGCGCCGCCGGCAGGCCCGGCCGTCGACGCGTGTGCGCTCCTCTCCGATGACGACATCAAGGCGGTGACCGGCTACGCGGTCGCCAAGAAGACGCCCGGACCGCAGGGCGGCCTGATGGGCGATTCGTCGGGCTGCCTGTGGGAGCTCACGGCGAACGAGATCGTTCCCCCGTCGATCGCGCTCGGGGTCATCAGCACCGGCGGCAAGTCGTACTACGAGAAGTACTTCAAGCCGTTCAACGCGAACGCGGGCTACGAGCTGGTGCCGGGTGTCGGTGACGAGGTGTGGGACGCCGGGTCCGGGGTCATCCAGGGCGTGAAGGGCGACGTGTTCTTCAACCTGCAGTACCTCGGCAAGGACGACCATCAGCTCGAGCTGACGAAGAAGATGCTCACGCACATCTGACCGCGACGCCGGCGGCGCGACGACCTGCAAGGCCGGCGGAGGCGCTGCCCCGCTACCCTGCGCGGAACGCCCGCCGCAGCGATCGACGCGGCGGGCTCACGGTGGAGGGTCCGTGGAGCCACGAGCATCGTCGATCCGGATCCGGCTGCTCGGCCCCGTCGAGCTGGTCATCGACGGCCGCGACGTGCCCCTCGGCGGGCCACGGCAGCGTTCGCTGCTCGCCCTGCTCGCTGTGGCGGCCGGCCAGGTCGTTGCGGCCGATGCCCTCGTCGAGGAGATCTGGGCGGGCGCGCCGACCGACGGGGCCGATACGACGCTGCGCAGCTACGTCTCTCGCCTCCGACGCTCCCTCGGCGGCGCGGCGAACATCGAGCGGACGGACCGTGGCTACGTCCTGCACGCGCCCCCCGACGCGGTCGACGTGCTCGAGTTCGAGCGGCTCGTCCGCGAGGGCGGCGACCTCCTTGCCCGCGGCGCCCCGCGACGAGCGCAGGAACGTCTCGCCGAGGGGCTCGGGCTCTGGCGGGGTCGCCCGTTCGGCGACGTGGGCGGCGAGGGCACGCTCGGCAGCGCTGCGGAGCGGCTCGAGGAGCGGCGGCTCCTCGCCATCGAGCAGCGCATCGAAGCGGACCTCGCGGTGGGACGGCCGTCCGAGCTCGTCGACGAGCTGGAGGGGCTCGTCCGCGAGCATCCGTTCCGGGAGCGCCTGTGGCAGCAGCTCATGCTCGCGCTGTATCGGGCCGGCCGGCAGGCGGACGCCCTCGCCGCCTACCACCGCGCACGGACGGCCCTGGACGAGCAGTTGGGAATCGAGCCGGGCGAGGAGCTCCAGGCCCTCGAGCAGGCGATCCTCCGCCAGGACGTGCCGGGTCCGGCCTCGGCGGACGCCACCGCTCCCCTGCCCACGCCGGTCAGCAGCTTCGTCGGCCGCGAGGCCGAGCTTGCGATGCTGGCGCCCCGCGTCCGTGAGGAGCGGCTGCTCACGCTGACCGGCGTCGGCGGGGTCGGGAAGACCCGGCTGGCCCTCGAGCTTGCGCGACGGACCGCATCCGTCTTCGACGCCGTCGCCTTCATCGACCTCTCGCCGCTCGTCGATCCCGCCCTCGTCGCCGCCGAGATCGCCGCGGCGCTGGGCGTGCGGGAGCACCGCGAGCGCGACATCCCGGACCTCCTCGCCGCGCACGTCCGGTCGCTCGACCTCCTGCTCGTCCTCGACAACTGCGAGCACGTGCGCGAGGCAGCCGGGTCGATCGTCGAGCGCCTGCTGCTCGCGGGCGCCGGCGTCCGCGTCCTCGCCACGAGCCGGGCCCCGCTGGGCGTGCCGGGCGAGGCGGAGATTCCCGTCCAGCCGCTGCCGGTGGGCTCGGATGCGGTCGCGCTGCTGCTCGCCCGGGCCGCCGCCGCGCGACCGAGCGTGGGCACCGACGACGCCACCCGCGCGACGGCGGCGCGGATCTGCGCGGACCTCGAGGGCCTGCCGCTGGCGATCGAGCTGGCTGCCGCGCGCGCACGGTCGCTCTCGCTCGACGACATCGCCGCGCGCCTCGACGACCGCTTCCGGTTCCTCGTGTCGTGGCGGCGCCTGTCGACCGCCCGTCACCGCACGCTGCGCGAGGCGATGGACTGGAGCCACGAGCTGCTCGTCGGCGAGGAGCAGGCCCTGCTGGCCTCGCTGTCCGTGTTCGCGGGCGGCTTCGGGCTGGCGGCAGCGGTTGCCGTCGGGACGCCGGGCGACGAGGACGCCGCGCTGCGACATCTCGAAGCCCTCGTCGAGGCGTCGCTCGTGATCGCCGAGGATGGACCCGGCGAGACGCGATACCGGCTCCTCGAGACCGTCCGCCAGTACGCGGCGCAACGGCTGGCCGCGGGGTCCTCGGAGGCGGACGCCCGGACCCGCCATGCCGCCTGGTGCCTCGAGCTCGCGGAAGCTGCCGCGCCGGAGCTCACCGGCGAACGGCAGAACGCCTGGTTCGCCAAGCTCGAAGCCGAGCAGGACAACCTGCGCGCGGCGGCCGCGTTCCTCGTCGACAGCCGGCGCTGGGTGGAGCACCTGCGCCTCGGAATCGCGCTGACCCGGTTCTGGTACGTGCGCGGCCACCTCGCGGAGGGTCGTGCGCACCTCGAGCGCTCGCTCGATGCCGGCCAGGTACCCGACCCGGCCCTCCGACGCCGAGCGCTCACCGCGGCGGCCTCGCTGGCCCTGCTCCAGGGCGACTACGGAGCGGCGACGTCGCTCGCGGAGGCCGGGCTCGAGGCGGCCCGCTCCACGGGCGAACAGCGCCTGGTCGCGAATGCGCTCAGCAATCTCGGCGCGATCGCGCTGGCGGGTGGCGACACGGACCGCGCCGGACCCCTGCTGGAGGAGGCCGTCGCGGTGGCACGGGCAGCCGAAGACGGGCGGATCCTCGCGCTGGCGGTGAACAACCGGGGCGATTACGAGCTCACCCGTGGCGACTTCGAAGCCGCGCGTCCGCTGTTCGAGGAGAGCCTGGAGCTGCTGCGAGCGCGCGGCGACACGGCGAACGTGGCCCGCGCCCTGTTCAACCTGGGGGCGAGCGAGCTCGAGCTCGGTCGGCGCGACGTGGCGGGCGCGCACTTCCGCGAAGGGCTCGCGCTGGCCCGTGACGCCGGCGACCGGGAGGACCTCGCCTGGATCCTCGAGGGGCTCGCGGCGCTGGCCGCCGCCGATGCGCGGGGCGAGACCGCGGCGCTCCTGCTCGGCGCCGCCGATGCGCAGCTGTCCGCGATGGGCGCCGACCACAAGCCCTACGAGCGCTCGCTGCGCGATCGCACGGCCTCCGCGGTGGAGGCGCTGCTGGGCGCGCAGGCCATGACCGATGCCATCGGGCGGGGTGCCGGCATGGCCCTCGCCGAGGCGGTCGTGCTGGGGCTGTCGCTCGAGGACTGATCCCGGGCCTGCCACGAAATTGCAACGGCCCTCCCCGACCCTTGGGCGGTGGACGTCCCCGATATCGACCAGGGCCGCTCGGCATTCACGGCGGCGATGCGCCGGGGTGATGCAGCTGCCGCAGCCTCGATCTATGCCGACGACGCAACCCTCCTCGCGCCCGCAGCCGACGTCGTGCGCGGCCGGGGCGCGATCGAGCGGTTCTGGCAGACCGGCGTCGAGACGGGCATCACCGAGGTCGAGCTCGTCGCGCTCGACGTGCAGCGCAGCGGCGAACTGGCGTTCGAGGTCGGGCGGTACGCCCTGCGCCTGGCGCCCGAAGCCGGCTCGCCAGTCGTCGAGCGTGGCCGGTACCTGATCGTGCACCGCATCGAAGCAGACGGGCATTGGCGTCGCGCCGCCGAGATGTTCAGCTCCGACGCCGAGGGCGGGACGCGGCCATGACCGCCCGCAGGCCGCCGCGCCGCACTCGGGGGCGTCTGATGCGCCGGATCATCGCTGCTGCCTTCGGCGTCCTCATGGTGTCAGCCAGCGCGGCCTTGCACCCTGCGCCCGTCGCCGCGGCCTGGGAGCGCAATCTCACCGTCACCTTCTACAGCGGCATCAACTTCGGCGACGGCCGCGGGCGGGTGACCAGCGATGACGGCGGCATCGACTGCTCGTACGACCAGGGTGTCCGCAGCGGCGACTGCACCGAGCACTACATCCTCCCCGACTTCCAGGCCTCGTACACGGTCACCCTCACGCTCGACCCGGGCGTCGGCTCCTTCGTGTGCGTCGAGACGCAGTTCGGGTGCCAGAGCGAGGGCGTGAACGCAACGGTCGAGGTCGCCTTCAGCCGTACGTCCGGCGGCGACATCACGAAGACGCCGTCGTTCACGCGCGGCGTTCGGAAGATCATCGGCAACTGGATCGGGCCGGGTTCCGTGCACATCGATTCCGGCAGCGCCTGCACGCCGCCCGACAACTACGAGTTCTGCTTCCAGCGCAAGTACGGCGACACGGTGACCCTGTCGGCCGTCCCGAACGACGGCAAGGTCTTCAGCTACTGGAGTGGGTCCCCCTGCGGGTATACGGACCCATCCTGCTCGTTCGCCCTGACCGAGAACCTGAACGTCTTCGCCGCATTCGGCCTCGTCGAGCTCGTGGGCGACGTCGTCGGCCAGGGCGACGTCTGCGCAACATCAGGCGCCTCGCTGTGCACCGTGGATCTGGTCCCGCCGGTGACGGTGTGGGTGGAGGTCGGCGCCACGGTCACCCTCGAAGCGCGTCCGGACAGCGGCTGGCACTTCACACATTGGAACACTGGTCCCTGCGCAGGCCAGGATGCGACGTGCTCGTACACCGTGGGCCAGAAGGCGACGGTCATCGCGACCTTCGAGCGGAACGTGACCGCCACGGCCAGCCCGAAGCCGACGGTCAAGCCGACCCCCAAGCCGACGACGCAACCGACGACGCAGCCGACATCGCGACCGTCAGCGCGACCGTCAGCGACGCCGACGATGCAGCCAGCGAACCCGGCTACCGGAGCGCCGACCGTGGGCACAACCTCGCAACCCACAGGCGCCGCGCCGTCGCGTGCCGCCTCGGACCCCGGCGCGACGCCTCCGGTCCAACCTGACGTCTCTCCCGCCGCCGGCACCTCCGGTCCGGCCGCGACGCCCGCTGGGGCACCGGGTCCGACACCCGCTCCGTCGGAGCTGCCGGCTGCGTCCGTGACACCCGGCGCGGGCGTCACGCTCGATCCGCTCCTGCTGGGGGTCCTCGGGCTCCTGACGGCGCTCGTGCTCGTGGTGGGATTCATCCTGGGACGGCGCGGCGGGCCGGCCCACCCGGACGTGGAGGCCTGAGCCATGCATCACCGTCTGCAGGGGCTGGTCGCCATTCGGCCTCCCGCCTGGTCTGGGCGGCGCCCGGCCCGGATCGGCGGCTCGCGGATGGGTGGGTCACGCGGCATCCGCGCCGGCGCCTTCGCGCTTGCGGCGCTCCTGGCAAGCGCGGCCGGGCTCGGGCCGGGCGGCGTGCAGCCGGTCGCCGCGGCGTGGACCGCTTCCATCAATGTCTACGTGAACGACGGTGACGGGGTGGGGCGGGTCACGAGCGAGGACGGTGGCATCGACTGCGCCTTCGGCGACGGCCGGGCGACGGGCGACTGCAGCGAGTCGTACACCTACGCCGACTTCGTCGGGAACGTGTCCGTATCCATCCGGTACATCCCTGCCACGGGGTCATACGTCTGCGATCCCGCGCACACCGGCTGCGTGACGAGCGGCTCGGATGTCGGCTTCAACGTCGACTTTGCGCGCGGGAGCTCGAACGATGCGGTGCTCGCGCCCAGCTTCCGGCTCAAGACGTACGAGGTGCTGTACGAGAGCCAGGGACCCGGCACCATCAGCAGCAACGGAACGCCATGCACACCGCCTTCCGGCATCGACCATTGCGCCTCGTTCAAGCACGGCTCCACGGTCTCGCTCGTTGCGACGCCGGATGCCGGGTACCCGTTCAACGGATGGTCCTCCGAGCCGTGCTGGGACAAGGGAACCACGTGCACGTTCACGATCACGGCACCCCTCGGGGACTACCTCGTGGCGGGGTTTGGGCAGGTGCTCGTGATGATGCGGTCGAGCGGCGGCGGCCAGGTCTGTGCGACCTGGACCTCGTACTGCGACAGTCCGGGCTTCGGCGTGGAAGTCCTGAAATACACCCCGCTCACGATCGTGGCGAAGCCGAATGCCGGCTGGACCTTCGCGAGCTGGTCGGGCGCGCCGTGCCTTGGCCAGCCGGCCACGTGCACCTTCACGCTGCTGGATCCGGTCGACGTCACCGCCACGTTCCGACAGCTCGCAACATCGGCGCCAACGCCGAAGCCGACGCCGAAGCCGACGCAGGCGACCGCGCCGACGGCGCGCCCGACCGCGGCGCCGAGCGGCGCACCACGTGCCACGCCGGGCGCCACGGCGTCAACGACCGGGACGCCGGGCCCTGGGTTGCCGACCTCCCCGCCGACGACCGCACCTTCATCGTCCGCGGATGGGCAGTCATTCGAACCCGCCGGCAGCGCGGCAACGGGCTCCGTCCCATCCTCGCTTCCGCGAGCGACGAGCATCGATCCGACACCCGGATCCGGTACCCAGGCGGT
>DASSHR010000269.1:0-1173 GCA_035692745.1 Candidatus Limnocylindrales bacterium
AGCATCTCTGATCTCCCCCGGCTCCACGGCTGGCTGAGGGGCCGGAGGTGCTGGAGCTGGAATCTCAGGAGCAGCCGGCGTAACTGAACTTGCTGCAGGGAGTACCTCCTCGGGCCTGGGCTGCCCACGAGCCCTAACAGTCCTTCGACCTCGCGGGGTCCCACGTGCCACTGGAGGCCTGCCCCTACGACCAGCAGATACTCGCTTAGGAGGCATATCTGAAATCACAGAAAATTTATATCAGAAAAGGGTTATCCTATCAACAGGGCTCTAGCGCACGATCTATGATCAAACAAATGTAGCACCCTAAGCATCCTGTAGTCTCCTGCTTATAGATGTGGTGCACGACACACCGATAAACAGGACCCTACTGGACACGGTCTGTGGACACTCCGAGGACAGACTGCTCTGATACCACTCTGTCACGTCCCAGTTTATGGGCCGTGACTGACACCCGTCGGGGTGTCCAAAACCTAAACCAAAACAGAATCCAGAATGAATTACTATTCATTTTAGGAAAATTTGGGCAGAGTTTCCTCTGTTTTAGTGACTAGCCACCTGAAAAAGAAAACAGCAGCGAACCCAGAGAATCACAGAATACATATAGTAGATATAGATGCGGGCCGACAAGGTCACCGCTGCGGTCCTGCCGCCTAATAAACATAACATACAAACAGAATGGCTAAACAGGTGGCAAGTCTTGTAATAAGCAATATCCATATAGCATACACCAAGTTTCTGGTAAGACCCATATACACAGACTGTCCACAGACCTCTAATACCAACGACAGACTCAGACAGACCGAAATACACATAATATGAGACAAGTACACTGAAAGTAGCTCTGAAGCAAGAGAGCTCTTCAACTGGTAACCGGGGTCCTGAGCTGGAGACCTGCTAACCTGTAAAACTGCACCTGCGGGCATGAAACGCAGCCCCCACGAAAGGGGGTCAGTACGAAAGACGTACCGAGTATGTAAAGCAGGAAGTACATATAAGTATCAGCAAATCCGAACAGAATTTAGCCATAAGACGTACAGATGGTTTTTTTCTTTTTTTTTCTTTTCTTTTGCTATTCTTTTTTTTCTTCTTCGTGGTAACAGGGAAGCATAGACTTTAGGATATACATGTAGTATTCTGTGTGACAGATTTAGCATGCACATAAGATGTTAT
>DASSHR010000270.1:0-4497 GCA_035692745.1 Candidatus Limnocylindrales bacterium
CCCGCCGACGTAAGCGCGCGCCAATCCGCGGTGCATCCGCGCGTGACATCCTGAGGCCGTGCTCCAGCCTCGCAGCCGCTGGCTCTTTCCGATCCCCGTCGCCGTACCCCCATCCCTGGTCGATGCCGGCCACGAGCTGGACCTCGGCCCACGGGTGGTCGGGCTGCTCGTCGCGCGCGGCGTGACCCTGCCGGACGACCTCCGGCGGTTTCTGGGCGACCCGGCGCGGTCCCTCCACGACCCCGCGCTTCTGCCGGACGCGGCCCGGTTCCTTGCCCGCATCGAGACGGCGCGGAACCGCGGCGAGCGGGTCATGGTGTTCGGCGACTTCGACGCCGACGGGATCACCGGGCTGTCGATCCTGACGCTCGGGCTGCGCCGCTTCGGGGTGGATGCGGTGCCCTACGTGCCGTCGCGCCTCGACGAGGGCCACGGGCTGTCCCTCGCGGCGGTCGCCGCGGCCCGCGAGCAGGGCGCTGCTGCGATCATCACGGTCGACACGGGCTCGTCGAGCGTGCGCGAGGTCGAGGTCGCCAACGCAGCCGGCATCGACGTGCTGATCACGGACCATCACCACGTGCCACCGGTCCTGCCGGCGGCCCACGCGATCGTGAACCCGCATCGCCCGGACTCGACCTATCCCGATGACCGCCTCGCCGGCAGCGGCGTCGCGTTCACCCTGGCGCGGCTCCTGCTCGGCGAGGCCGCGCTCGGGTTCTCGGACCTGGCCGCCATCGGCACGGTCGCGGACCTCGCGCCGATCCTCGGCGAGAACCGGGCCATCGTCCAGCTCGGGCTGGAGCGGCTCCGCAGCGCACCCAGGCCGGGAATCGCGGCCCTGTTCGCCGCCGCGAAGCTCGTGCCGGCCGCCGTCGACCTCGAAACCCTCGCCTTCGCGGTGGCGCCGCGGCTGAACGCGGCCGGGCGGGTGGGGGAGGCATTCGATGCCGCGCGGCTGCTCCTGAGCGAGGATCCCGAGGAGGCGCAGGCGCTGGCCGGCGTCCTCGACGCCGCGAACGTCACGCGACGGGACTTGATGAAGACCGCCATCGCCGATGCCCGAACCTCACCCGATGCGGTGGATGACGCGGCCGCCACGATCGTCAAGGGCTCCTGGCCGGTCGGGATCGTGGGGCTCGTCGCGTCGCGGCTCGCCGAGGAACGCGGCAAGCCCGCGATCGTCGGCGCGGAGCTCGGCGAGATCGTGCGCGCGAGCTGCCGGAGCGCGGGCGGGCTGCACCTGGCCGACGCGCTCGAAGCGTGCTCGGACCTCCTGCTCCGCCACGGTGGCCACGCCGGCGCGGCCGGCTTCGAGATCGAGGCCGCCAAGTGGCCCGCGTTCCGCGAGCGGTTCATCGCCATCGCGGAGGCAGCCGCACCGCCGGATCCGACGCCGTCCATCGCGTTGGACCTCGCACTGCGCGCCCGGGACGTCGACTACGCCCTGCATCGCGACCTCCAGAAGCTCGCCCCGTGCGGCGCCGGGAACCCGGAGCCGCTCGTTGCCGTGCTCGGACTGACCGTGACGAAGGTGCGCGCGACCGGTGACGGCGGCCACACCTCACTCGTCCTCAAGCGCCGCCTCGACGTCCTCGACGGGATCGCGTTCGGCTGGCCGGAGCTGGCCACCCAGGTGGCGGAAGGTGACGTCATCGACGTCGTGGCACAGCTCCGCAGCCGCCGGTTCGGCGGCATCGAGTCGCTCCAGCTCGAGATCCGCGATGCGGCGCCGTCGGGCCACCACCCGGAGGCGCGCGCGATCCTCGAGATGGCCCCGGTCGCCGTAGGCCCCGGCGCGGCCATCGGGCTCGCAACCGCGTGACCCGCGGATGACCCGGTGACCCGCGGATGACCCGCGCCAACCCTCGACCGCGGGCACCGGTCCCGGCGAGCGGCCGACGCCTGCCGTTCGATGCCGCGCCCGCCGCGTCGATCGTGGGTCTCGTCGTCGTCGCGGCGATCACCTTCGCGCTCCTCGGCGGCTCCCTGCCCTCGTTCGGGTCGGGTGACAGTGGCCCGAATGGCCCGGTCAGGACGGCGACGCCCTCGAACGTGGTCGTCGTCCCGGATGATCCGCGGGCCAAGGTCCCCGGCCAGATCCTGTACGTGAAGGACGGCAACCTGTGGATCCAGTCCGGCACGACCGCCCGCCAGCTCACGCCGGGCGGCAAGGTGTCGATGCCCACGTGGTCGCCCGACGGCCAGTGGATCTACTACGTCCAGACCGCGAGCAAGAGCGGCCGGTGGCCGTCGGCGGGCGTGATCCACACGTACAACCTCACCGTCCCGAGCCTCACCCGCATCCGCCCTGATGGCACCGGCCAGCCCGAGGTGCTGCTCACCGGCAACGTGAAGAACGGCTCGAACACGTGGTCGTACTTCATCCGCCAGCCATCCATCTCGCCCGATGGCACGAAGGCCGCGATCGTGACCGATGGGCCGGATCCGACCCGGAGCGACGTCGTGCTGAAGATCGTCGATCTCGCCGACGGGTCGATCACCGACCCGAAGCTCGGCGAGGCGCTGTCGCTCGGGCACCAGGATCCGGCGTGGTCGCCCGACGGCACCACGATCCTGTACACCCGGAACAACCGCGAGGGTGCCCGGGGCACGCCGGCGATCTACCGCTACAGCCTCGCCACCGGCAAGTCGTCCGCGCTCACGGGCCCGGGCTACATGACGCCGTCGTGGTCGCGCGACGGTCGCTACGTGGTCGCGACGAAGACGAGCACGTTCGGGACGGACGTGGTGATCCTGGATGCCACCAACGGCGCGGAGCTGCTCCGCGTCACGAAGGACGAGGGCTCATTCAACCCGGTGTGGTCGCCGGCCGGCGACGCGGTCGCCTTCTTCAAGGTGCAGAACGGCGTCGTCGACCTGTACCTGGTCGCACTCCAGGGAACGCCGGGGGCGTGGACCGCGGCCGATCCGCTCCCGTTGACGGTGAGCGCCGGGCTGACGGCCTCGTCTCGGCCGGCCTGGTTCATCCCGGCCGACCAGCTCCCGCCGCTGCCGACCCCCACCCCGGTTCCGGCACCGAGCTCCGGTGTTCCCTCGGGCGCACCGCAGTCGTGAGCGCGTTCGCCGGCACGTACCTCGAGCGGCTCGCGGCGCGGAGCGCGGCGACCGGCACGGTGCTGTGCCTCGGCATCGATCCGGACCCGGCATCGATGCCGGCAGGCTTCGGCGATGACGTGGCCTCGATCGAGCGGTTCGCGACGCTCGTGCTCGACGCCGCGTTGCCGTTCGCCGCAGCCGTCAAGCCGAACCTGGCGTTCTTCGAGGCATACGGCGCCGCCGGCTGGGCCGCCCTGGAGCGGGTGCGGGCACGGATCCCGGCGGACGTGCCCGTGATCGCGGACGCGAAGCGCGGCGACATCGGCTCCACGACGGCACGGCAGGTGGTCGGCTACTTCGATGCCCTGGGGGTCGACGCGGTGACGATCAACCCGTACCTCGGCGAGGACGCCCTGCTCGGCTACCTCGAGCGCACCGACCGCTTCGCCTACGTCCTGTGCCGCACCTCGAATCCGGGCGCCCTCGACGTGCAGGGCCAGCAACTGATGCCGCGCGGGCCGGCGGCCATCCGCGGCGCCGCGCCGGCCGAACCGGTCTGGGCGCGCATCGCGCGGGATGCCTCGACCTGGGGACCCGGCGGGACGCTGGGGCTCGTCGTGGGCGCGACGGCACCCGAGGAGCTCGTCGCGGTGCGCTCGATCGCCCCCGGCGCGGCCTTCCTCGTCCCCGGCGTCGGCGCGCAGGGCGGGAGCATCGCCGCGGTGCTCGAGGCAGGTCCCGCGGTGGCAGCCCCGGCGGGCGGCCGACCCGGGGGAGGGCTCGTCGTCAACGTGTCGCGCGGCATCGCCTCCGCGGCGACATCCGGTGATCTCGAGATGCTGGTTGCGCAGGCCGCCCGAACCTGGGCCGCGAAGCTGCCCGTGCTACCGTAGCCACCGCCATCGCGGCCTGATCGGCCGCGTTCGAGAGGTCATCGATGCCGTTCATTCCCAACATCGGCCCAGGCGAGCTGATCCTGATCCTCATCATCGCGCTGGTCGTCCTCGGGCCGGGCAAGCTGCCCGACGTCGCGCAGTCGCTCGGCAAGAGCCTGCGGGAGTTCCGAAAGGCCGCCTCGGACGTCCAGGACGCGGCCAGGGTCGACGCCCCGGCGCCGTCGACGTCGCCCGCGTCGGCCCCGCCCGCGTCGCCCGCGCCGTCGGCCCCGCCGGCCAGCCCGACCGACGCGACGCAACCGGCGTCCGCCGAGGTGCCCGCGATCGCGCCCAACACCCTGTCGAGCGCGACGGAGCCGAACACCCTGCAGGCCCCCGATCCGGGCGCCAACGACTCGCAGCCCTAGCCCGCGTCGCGGCCCGCCCCGCGTCGGCCGAGCCCGCCCATGACGACCGTGACCGACCCGACGACGCCCGCCCTGGCGTCGATGCCGCTCACCGCCCACCTCACCGAGCTTCGCAACCGCATCCTGTGGTCGCTGCT
>DASSHR010000271.1:0-1841 GCA_035692745.1 Candidatus Limnocylindrales bacterium
CCGATCGAGCGGATCGTGCCGGCAATCGAGCTCCGGCGCCCGCAAACCACGAGCCAGGATCGATAGGGAGGGTCGTTCGACATGGGCAGGCAATCGCTTCGGATCGTCATCGTTCTCGGGATCCTCGTGACGATCGTCGGAGGCACGGGAATCTTCGCGAACATCACCGATCGAGCAACGGCGGGTCCGAATGACATTCAGTCGGCCGCTCGGTCAGGCGAGGCCGACCTCAAGATCGAGCCGGGGAATTGGAACCAGCTGAATGTGGACTGCCCCGTGGCCGACCTCAGCGGCTTTGTGCATGACGACACCGATGTCGGGCAATTCGCCTTCACCGCGTCCAACCCGGGAGATTCCTACGACGGGGCGGTGTGCATCAAGAACGCCGCCCTTGCGCCCGTCGACATCACGGCGACGGTCATCGATCTCGCCGACCTCGATGTTGCCTGCGGCGGGTCGGAGCTACCGGACCTCACGTGCGGACTCGACGGGACCGGCGCACCGCAAGCGGGCGAGCTCGCGGCCCATCTCACCATCGACATGGATGCCGTCGATTGCTTCAACACTGCGACGGTCTACCAGGACAACCCGACGCAGCGGTTGGACGAATACACCGCGGTGCCGCTGTATGGCGGTGCCGGCGAGACCCCGCTGTCGGCGAACAACGCGTTCTGTGCGCACATCGTGCTCGCGTACGACGCAGCGACGACCGATGCCGAGGCACTCGTCGCCCAGAGCGACAAGGTCACGTGGAGGTTCGCGTTCGACGGAGCTGCCCGTTGAGGGAGTCCAGCTCGACCGCGGATCCTGGCGTCATTGCCAGGTCGCGAACTGGCGCCCGAGGCTGGCTCACCGCCACCCTCGGCGCCGGGGCAATCGCACTCCTGCTGCCCCTGACGACGTTTCTGGTGGCTGTCTGGCTCATGGGCTGGCAGCTCCAGAGCGTCCTGACGGGCAGCATGTCGCCGACCTATCCGATTGGGTCCTTGCTCGTCGTCGGGCAGGTCGACGCCGGCGACGTCCGGGCGGGCATGGCGATCACCTTCGAGGACCCCGGCCAGCCGGGCCGGCTGGTCACCCACCGGATCGTTGCACTCTCGCCTTCGGGCGAGCTGCAGTTCATCACCCGCGGCGATGCCAATTCGACCGCGGATGCCCTGCCCGTGCCGGCGCGGCTCGTTCGAGGCCGCGTTCTCTGGAGCGTTGCATCGCTGGGTACGGTCATGGAGTGGCTCCAGTGGCCGCGGTCGTTCGTGCTGCTCGTGCTCGTGCCCACACTGCTGCTGGCGGCAATCGAGGTTCGCAATCGCTCCCTTGCGCGCGCCACAGGGCGCGGAGCATCGCTCACGGCAGCCTCGTAGGGTCCATCGCGTCGCAACCCGTCCTGGAGCCGGGGCCGGCCGGTCTCCCAATACTCCGCGGATATACTCGCCACGGTGCCCGCCTGATCAACTACGCCCGCGGAGCCGTGTCCCTGATGTCACAGTCGACCCCCCTCACCGTTGCCGTCGTCGGCGCCACCGGCGTCGTCGGTCGGACCATGGTCGAGGTGCTCCGCGAGCGCCCCTTCCCGATCGGGGAGCTCCGCCTCCTCGCCTCCGGCAGATCCGCCGGAAGAGCCGTCCAGGTGGGCGACCGGTCGATCGAGATCCAGGAAGCGACCGGCGATGCTTTCGAGGGCGTCGACATCGCGCTGTTCAGCGCCGGCGCGGACATCTCGCGCGACCTCGCACCCCAGGCGGCGGCGCGGGGCGCGACGGTCATCGACAACTCCAACGCGTGGCGCATGGAGCCCGACATCCCGCTCGTGGTCAGCCAGGTCAACGCCGGCGACCTCGAGG
>DASSHR010000272.1:0-5882 GCA_035692745.1 Candidatus Limnocylindrales bacterium
GGCTACGGCCCGCGCTTCCTGCACTCCACCGGCCAGCTCCACAAGGGCGGCCCGCCGAGTGGCGTCTTCCTGCAGCTCACCGCCGACCACCCGGTCGATCGGGAGATCCCGGGCTGGCCGTATTCCTTCGGTCGGCTGATCGATGCCCAGGCGCATGGGGACCGCGAGGCGCTGCGCAGCCACGATCGGCCGGTCATCCACGTGCACCTCGGCGCCAACCTCGTCGACGACATCGCAACCCTCGAGCGCGCGATCGGCCGCGCGCTCGCCCAGGAGGACTGAACGTGCAGATCGGGTTCATCGGGCTCGGGAAGATGGGCGCCAACATGGTCCGCCGCCTCGTTCGCGACGGGCACGAGGTCATCGCGTACAACCGCACCGTCGAGAAGGCCCACGAGCTCGCCGACGAGGAGAAGGCCGCCGGCAACAGGATCGAGGCGGCCGATTCCGTCGCGGCGCTCGTCGGGCGGCTCGAGAAGCCGCGCGTCGCCTGGATCATGGTTCCCGCCGGCGACGCGACCGAGGCGCAGATCCACGAGCTGCTCGACCACCTGGAGCCCGGTGACACGATCGTCGATGGCGGCAACACGAACTTCCACGACGACGTCCGCCGCCACGCGATGCTCGAGGAGCACGGGATCAACTACGTGGACGCGGGCGTCAGCGGCGGCATCTGGGGGCTCGCCAACGGCTTCTGCCTGATGGTCGGTGGCGACCGCGACGCGGTGGCGCCGATCGAGCCCGCGTTCCTGACCTTGGCGCCGAAGGACGGCTACCTGCACACCGGCCCGGCCGGCTCCGGGCACTACGTGAAGATGATCCACAACGGGATCGAGTACGGGATGATGCAGGCCTACGCCGAGGGCTTCGAGATTCTCCACGCGAGCGAGTACCCGCTCGACCTCGCCGCGATCTCCGACCTCTGGAACCACGGCTCGGTGGTCCGGTCGTGGCTCCTCGAGCTCGCGACGGATGCCTTCCGCAAGGGCGGCCAGGACCTGTCCGAGCTCAAGGGCTGGGTCGCCGATTCCGGCGAGGGTCGCTGGACCGTCCAGGAAGCGATCGATCGCGACGTCCCCGCGCCGATCATCACCCTCGCGCTCCAGACGCGCTTCCGCTCCCGCCAGGACGATTCCTACGGCGCGAAGGTGCTCGCCGCGCTGCGCAACGAGTTCGGCGGCCACGCCGTGAAGAACAGCTAGGCGAGCCCGGAGGCCACGGCGTCCCATGGCAACCAAGGCCCCGGCCAAGCCGGAGACGGCCAAGCCGGAGACGGCGAAGCCCGAGCCGGCGAAGCCCGACCCGCGGCGCACCGGTCCGCCGCGCGGCGCGCCGAAGGTCGCCGTCCCCTCCCCCGGCTCGCTGCCGATCCGCCAGGAGCGGCTGGCGCGCGACGGCCGGAAGAAGCGTCCGACCGCGCACTCGGACGTCAATCCGCTGCGGGAGGGCCTGCGCCTCGAGCGTGTGCCGGATCCGCACGTCATGGTCCTGTTCGGCGCGACGGGCGACCTGTCGCACCGGAAGGTGTTCCCCGCGCTCGCGCAGCTGTGGCGCACGAACCTGCTCCCGGCCGACTGGAACTGCCTTGCCGTCGGGCGCCGGCCCTATGACGATGAGACCTTCCGGGCCGACGTCGCCGCCTCGCTCCATGCGAACTGCCGGATCCAGCTCGATCGGGAGATGGAGCAGCAGTTCCTCTCGCGGATCGCCTACCACCGCGGCGACTTCAGCGACCCCGCCATGTACGACTCGATCTACGGCAAGCTCGATTCGATGCACGTGGAGAACGGCAGCGAGTCGAACCTGCTCTTCTACCTCGCCACCCAGCCCTCGGCGTTTCCGCAGATCGTGTCGGAGCTCGGCCGGTGCGGCCTCGATCACGAGATCCATGGCGGCGGCTGGCGGCGGATCATCGTCGAGAAGCCGTTCGGTCGCGACCTCGACTCGGCGAAGCGGCTCAACCGCGAGATGCTCAAGGTCTTCCGCGAGGCCCAGATCTACCGCATCGACCACTACCTGGGCAAGGAGACCGTGCGGAACCTCCTCGTCTTCCGGTTCGGGAACGGGATCTTCGAGCCGCTGTGGAACCGGCGGTACGTCGACCACGTGCAGATCACCGTGGCGGAATCCATCGGGATCGAGGATCGCGGCGCGTTCTACGAGGAGACCGGCGCGGTCCGCGACGTCCTCCAGAACCACCTGCTGCAGCTGATGAGCCTCGTCGCGATGGAGCCACCCGCGACGTTCGCCGCCGACGCGCTCCGCGACGAGAAGGTCAAGGTGCTCCGGGCGGTCGGGATGATGAATCGGGCCGAGGCCACGCGGGAGGTCGTGCGCGGGCAGTACGGGCCGGGCTGGATCGGCGGGACCGCGGTCCGCGGCTATCGCGCCGCGCCGGAGGTCGATCCCGAATCGGAGACCGAGACGTTCGTCGCCGGCCGATTCGAGGTCGATGACTGGCGCTGGTCCGGCGTGCCCTTCTACCTCCGGACGGGCAAGCGCATGGCCAAGCGCGCCACGGAGATCGCAATCCAGTTCCGCGATGTCCCGCACCGGCTGTTCGCGGACATGGCCACGAACCCGGAGCCGAACCTGCTCGCGATCCGCGTCCAGCCGGACGAAGGGATCCTGCTGCGATTCGGCTCCAAGGTGCCGGGGCTGGGCATGGAGATCCGGCCGGTCACGATGGACTTCACGTACGGCGCCGCGTTCTCGGCCGACACGCCGGACGCCTACGAGACGCTGATCCTCGACTCGATGCTGGGCGACCAGTCGCTGTTCACCCGCGCCGACGAGGTCGAGGCGGCGTGGGCGATCGTCGGCCCGATCCACGAAGCCTGGCTCGACAGCCCGGTCCCGGAGTTCCCGAACTACGCGGCGGGCTCGTGGGGCCCGGAGGCGGCGATGGACCTCATCGAGCGGGACGGCCGGCGGTGGCGGCGGCTGTGACCGGCCTGGCAACGCTGCCGCGGCGGCCGCGCTGATGCTCCGCGTCGACGGGCCGCTCGTCCCGGCGCCCGGCACGCCCGGCCAGCCGGTCCTGCGCTGGCACTCGCGGGCGCGCTCGATCGACGGCGTGGCCGCGGAGCTCGGCAAGATCTGGTCGAACATCTCGCTGACCGCGCCCGGCGCCGATGGCGAGCCCGAGCGGCGCGTGGCAGCCCGGTCGTCGGTGATGAACCTCGTGGTCATCGCGGGGCGCGGCGAGGTCGGCGAGCGCGCAGCCGCGATCATCGAAGGCCTCACCGGCCGGCACCCGTCCCGCACGGTCGTCGTCTCGCAGGCGGATCCGGACGGCCCGGCCTGGATCGATGCCCAGATCCAGGCCCACTGCGTGCTCCCCTCGGACTCGGCGCCCGAGACGTGCTCGGAGCTCGTGTACCTCACGTGCGGCGGCGAGAGCGGGCAGCACCTGGCCGGGCTGATCGCGCCGCTGCTCATCCATGACCTGCCGGTGACCGCCTGGTGGCCGAACGAGACGCACTTCGACGGGCGCGCCACGAAGGAGCTGCTGTCGATGGCCGATCGGGTCATCGTCGACGGCGCGGGCTGGGCCGGCGACGGCATCGATCGACTGGTCGAGATGGCTCGGCTGCCACGCGCGTTCGGCGTCGAGATCTCGGACTTCGCGCTCATTCGCCAGGCCCGCTGGCGCGAGGCGATCGCCTCCACGTTCGACCGCCCGGCGCTGCTCCCCTACCTCGGGCACCTCGATCGGATCGAGGTCCACTACGCGGCAGCCGACGGCGCGGCGGGCATGGCGAACATCGTCCGGCCGCTCTATCACGTGGCGTGGCTCGCGGCTCGCCTCGAGATGGTCGTGGAGCAGCCGTTCCGGCCGGGTGACGAGCCGTGGACGGGCTACGACGCGGTGCTGCGCGACGGGCGCCGCCGCGTGCCGGTGGGCCTGCGCCCGATGGAATCGACCTCGCCGCGCGGCACGACGCTCGCGGTGGAGCTGCACGCGATGAAGGGCCGCTCGCAGCTCTGGGTCGAGGTGACGGCCTACGCGGAAGGGGTCGTCGTGCAGGCCTCCGTGGACGCAGCGTCCATGCGCGAGCGGCGGTTCCTCGCGCCACGGAAGCGCGAGCCGGAGCTCCTCGCGGAGACGATCGATGCCGCGGGCCGCGACGACCTGTCGGGCGAGGTCCTGGCGATGGCGGCGCGGCTGGTCGCTCGATGACCTTCGTGCTGGCCGGGCCGTTGGGCGAGCCCACGATCCGCGTGCTGGACGACGCCGCGGCTGCCTCGCAGGCCGCCGCCGTCGCGATCGCGGCCGGGCTGCGCGACGCGGATGCGGTCCGCGGTCGCGCCGACTGGGCGACCACGGGCGGGTCGAGCCCGGTCGGGATCTATCGCGCGCTCCGGGCGTCGCCGCTGCGCGACATCCTCCCGTGGGCGACCACGCACATCTGGTGGGGCGACGACCGGTTCGTTGCCCGCGACGATCCGCTGTCGAACATCCGCCCGCTCGACCACGAGCTGCTCCCGCGCCGCTGGAACGTGCCGCTCCCGCCGGAGAACGTGCATCCGATGCGGATGGACGAGGCGATCGCGTCCGGGGCCGGGCCGGGCTGGGTCGCGGAGGCGTACGCCGAGGAGCTGCGCGGCGCCGGCGTCCCGGTCGCGGCCAATGGGTTGCCGGCGCTCGACGTGGTGCTGCTGGGAATCGGCGGCGACGGGCACCTGTTGTCGGTGTTTCCGGGATCGCCGCTCCTCGATTCCACCGCTTGGGCGAGCCCGGTCGCGGCGCCGACCCACATCGAGCCGCACGTCGAACGCGTGAGCCTGAATCCCGGGATCGTCGAGGCAGCGCGCCGCGTGATCGTGGTCGCGACGGGGTCCGGCAAGGCAGAGATCCTCGGCGCCGTGCTGGGCTCGGAGGCGGACGTCCGGCGCTGGCCCGCGCAGCTGGCGCGACGCTCGAATGCCACCTGGCTGCTGGATCGGGAAGCCGCGGCGCAGCTCGCCAGATGAGCCCCGCCGGCCCGTTCCTGCCGGCGTTCAGCGCCGAGCGGGCATCCGGGCCGCGGCTGGCGGTCTTCGAGGTGGTGCCACCGCCCGGCGCCGCAGCCTCGCGGGTCCCGCTGCTGCTCGTCCACGGCGCGACCGCGGACCACACGACCTGGCGTACGGTCGGGCCGCGGTTCGCGGCCACGCGCCGGGTCTTCGCGGTGGACCGTCGCGGACGCGGCGATTCCGGCGACGACCCGGCGTACTCGATCGAGCGGGAATACGAGGATGTCGCGGCCGTGGCGGTCGACCTCGCGGCCGCGACGGGCGTGCCGGCGGTCGACGTCGTCGGGCATTCGTACGGCGGTCGGTGCGCGCTCGGAGCGTCCGTCCGAGGCCCGGCCATCCGGCGCGTCGTCGCGTACGAGGGCGCGCCGGTGCCGCCCGGCATGACGTACCGGCCGCCGGGGCTCGTGGATTCGGTTCGCGCGGCGCTCGACCGCGGCGACAGGGATGCCGCCCTGTCCACCTTCCTCGCCGGCATCGTCGGCATGTCCGAAGCGGCGCTCGATGCGTACCGCGCGGATCCGGTCTGGCCCGCCCGGGTCGCGGCGGCGCACACGATCCTCCGCGAGATCGAAGCCGAGGCGACGCCCGCCGCCTCGATCGAGGCGCTCGCCGCCGCGCAGGTCCCGGTCCTGCTCATCCTCGGCTCGATCAGCCGCTCGCCGTTCCGGATCGGCACCGAGGCGCTGGCCGCGGCGCTCCCGCACGCCGAGGTCGTCACGATCGACGGCGCAGCCCACGCCGCCCACCACACCCACGCCGACGAGTTCGTTCGGGTGGTCGAGCGGTTCCTTGATCGCGCGCCGGCTCCCAGGCCGGGTCTGAAACCCGATCGGACTGCTTGAGCCGCGCGATACGATCGC
>DASSHR010000273.1:0-1118 GCA_035692745.1 Candidatus Limnocylindrales bacterium
GGCGGCACGGGGCACGTGTTCGAGTACCGGGGCGGCGCGATCGAGGCGCTGTCGATGGAGCAGCGGATGACGATCTGCAACATGTCGATCGAAGGCGGGGCGCGCGCCGGCCTCATCGCGCCGGACGACACGACGTTCGAGTACCTGCACGGCCGGCCGCACGCACCGCACGGCGCGGCGTGGGACGGGGCCGTCGCACGCTGGCGCGCCTTGCCCACGGACGACGGCGCGACGTTCGACAAGTCGATCACCATCGACGCGGCCGCTCTCGAGCCGATGATCACGTACGGCACGAACCCGGGCATGGGGCTGCCGATCTCGGCGCGCGTGCCGGACCCTGCCGACGCGGCGGAGGGCAGCGCCCGCCGCTCGCTCGAGCAGGCGCTCGAGTACATGGACCTCCAGCCCGGTCAGTCGATCCTCGGCCAGAAGGTCGATGTCGTGTTCATCGGGAGCTGCACCAATGGGCGGATCAGCGATCTCCGGCTGGCTGCGGCCGCGCTCAGGGACCGACACATCGCCGACGGCGTGCGCTTGATGGTCGTCCCGGGCTCGGACGAGGTGAAGCGCGAGGCGGAGCGCGAGGGCCTCCACGAGATCTTCCGGGCCGCCGGCGCGGACTGGCGCGAGGCGGGCTGCTCGATGTGCATCGCGATGAACGGCGACCAGCTGCAGCCGGGGCAGTACGCGGTGAGCACGTCGAACCGCAACTTCGAGGGCCGCCAAGGCAAGGGCGGCCGCACGTTCCTCGCGTCGCCGCTGACGGCGGCCGCGTCCGCGGTGGCGGGGGTGGTCGCAGACCCGCGGCGGCTGCCCGGCATCGAAGCCCTCGCCGGCCTGGGTGGCCGGTAGCGGAGGCCGCCGATGCCCGACCAGCCGTACACCACGTTCTCGAGCGCGGTGATCCCGCTGCCCGCGGAGAACGTCGACACGGACCAGATCGTGCCGGCGCGCTACCTCAAGATCACCGACAAGGCCGGGCTTGCCGACGCCCTCTTCCACGACTGGCGCTATGAAGCCGACGGCGGGCTCAAGGAGCCCACGTTCGTCCTCGACAAGCCCCAGATGTACGGGCGGAAGATCCTCCTCGCCGGCGACAACTTCGGCTGCGGATCCTC
>DASSHR010000274.1:0-2020 GCA_035692745.1 Candidatus Limnocylindrales bacterium
GTCAGCGCCGGGCTCACCGTCGGCGGATCCTCGTCCATGGCCTCGCGGACCGTGTGGCCGCCGAGGATGTCATCGAGCCGGACCCGGTCGCGCACCGCGTTCGCCGACATCACGAAGAACCAGCCCGTGAGCGCGACCATCAACCCGCTGAGGTCGCTCTTGTATGCGAAGTAGGCGATGCCGACCCCGGTGAGCAGCATCCCGGTGAGTCGGCCCGTCCGCGCCGCGGCGCGCCAGCCGGTCCGCTCGGAGCCGGAGCGGCGCCACACGAGATCGCGCACGATCCGCCCGCCATCGAGCGGATACGCGGGCACGAGGTTCACGACACCCAGGAGCACGTTCAGCAGCACGAGCACGACCAGCACGCCGGCAGCGGCGTTGAACTCCCCCGCGATGCCGACGACGCCCAGCGAGATCCCGAACAGCGCGCCGCCGATCACCAGGCTCACGATCGGGCCCGAGGCCGCGATGACGGCATCGTCGCCGGGATCGCCGGACGCCGGGTCGAACGGGGTCGCGCCGCCGAAGAAGGACACGCCGATCGAGCGGACGTCGATGCCGCGTCGCCTGGCGACGAGCGCATGGGCGAGGTCGTGCGACACGGAGCTCACGAAGAAGCCCGCGGCAACGACGGCGCCGAGCACCCAGCCCACGATGCCGTCCAGCTCCGGCTCGATCGCCGAGAGCTCGCCCACCGCCACGACGGCGATGATCGCGAGCACGAAGACCCAGCCGAAGGTGACCCGGATCTCGATGCCGAACAGGCGAGCGACGGGGATGCCCATCAGCTGCGGTGCCCTGCCCGTCCGGCGAGCCGCGCGACGACGAGCGCGACGACGATGATCACCACGCCGACCGCGATCGCGATCTCGGACCAGAACTGCTCCGGGAAGAGCTGGACGAGCTTGTCCGTCGCGGGATCGAAGGTGTAGTTGCCGCTGAACAGGAGCCGGTGGAACAGCGCGAACGCGGCATCGAAGGCGACCACCGCGAACACGCCGCCGACCGCGACGAGGATCGCGAGCACTCGTGCGCCCGTCCCCGCTGCGCGCCACGCGGCCGCGCGCGCCGTCACGTCGCGAGCGGACCGGCGAGCCGCGAGCGCGAGCACCACGAGTCCGGCAAGGACGGCGATCCACAGGCCCGCGAACACGCTGCGGACGTCGCGCATGTGGCTCCGCTCCGCTTCGTCGAGGGCAGGAACGCCGTCCATCGCCACGTTGAAATCGCCCTGCCACAGCACGAGCGAGCCGAGGATCGAGCCGGTCACGTTGTCGAGCTCGGCGGCGTCATAGCCGGTGAGCGCCTCGACGCCCGTTCGATCCTGCTCGAACCGCACGACGGGCGGCGCAAGGAACGGCGCGATCGACGCCCCGAGGATCACGATCGCCGTGGCCGCTCCGATCAGCCACGCGCCCGCTATTCGGCGAGCGTATGCGCCTGGTCCCACCAGCCCTCGATCATGAGCTCGGACGGTGGCTCCATCTTGAGCTCGTCCGCGCCCCGCGCCAGCCGGCTCCGGAAGGTCGGCAGGTCCACCTCGAGGATGTCCTCGAGGCCCTCGAAGCCGCTCTGGCTGAGGAGCCGGTGCTCGGCAGCGCCGAAGCCCGCCAGGTTCAGCATCTGGGCCTCGTCCCGCCATTCGAGGACGTCGTTCGTCGACGCGCCGACCTGGTCGGCGAGGGTCTGCCGGCGCGTGATCGTCTCCGTTACCTCCAGCAGGAGGCCGGTGGTGAAGATCCCCTGGCGCTCGAGGCGGCCGAGGTAGATCGGCTCGATGCGGATCAGCTCGTCGATGGGTGGCACGCGCCGATGATACGGGAGCGCGACGAAGCCCCGGAACCCAGCGTGGGCCCGGGGCTTCGAGGTCTGGCGCCGGAGGCGCGGCGCCACGTTGGTCTGCGCCGCGCGGCGGCGCGCCCGATCAGCGGCCCGAGGGCGAGCCCGGGACCACCGCGACGTTGCAGAAGAACGCCTTCACGGGCGTCGTGTTGACGGTCAGCAGGCCGGCCTCCTGGGC
>DASSHR010000275.1:0-1681 GCA_035692745.1 Candidatus Limnocylindrales bacterium
GTCAGCGCCGGCGGCGCGAGGTACCGATCGGAGATCCACGCCGCGAGCCGCATCCCGAGCGCCGGCAGCAGCGGCCCGTCGGCGCGCACGCGGTCCACGATCGGCTTGGTGGTGGCGCCCGGCGCCTCCTCGCCCGGTCCCAGCACGATGCCCAGCGCCTGGCGCCGTCCGAACTCGACGAGCACCGCCTCCCCCACCTCGAGGTCATCGAGCGCCGGGGGCACGAGGTACGAATACGGTCGGTTGCCCGCGGCGCCCGCCGCATCGACCGCGACCGCGACGAGCCGCCGCGGGGCGCCACCCGCCAGGAGCTCGTCCACGAGCGTCAGACCCGCGTGCGGCGGTCCGGGTGGGCAGCCTTCTCGGCGCGGATGATCTCGTCGATCCGTGCTGCGGTACGCGCGACCTCGCCGGTCTCGTTCACGACGACGTGGTCGTAGTCGTCCTGCCGCGCCAGCTCGAGGGCGGCGTTGCGCTGTCGGATGTCGAGCTCGTCCGCGGTCTCGGTGGCGCGAGCCTGGAGGCGCGAGAACAGGTCTTCGAGCGACGGCGGCACGAGGAACACCAGCAGCGCGTCGGGCACCTTCTGCTTGACGACCGCGGCACCCTGCACGTCGATCTTCAGAATCGCATCGCGCCCGGCCGCGAGGGCCTCGCGGACCTGGTCACGCGGTGTCCCGTACCAGTGGCCGTGCACGTTGTTCGCCTCGAGGAAGCCGCCCGCTTCCTTGCGCCGGACGAAGTCCTCGACGGACAGGAAGTGGTAGTGCACCCCGTCGACCTCATACTCGCGGCGCGGTCGGGTCGTGCACGTGATCACGAAGTACCGCTGCGGCTCGGTGGGCACGACGCACAGCGACGAGATCACCGTGTCCTTGCCGACGCCGGACGGCCCCGAGACGATCACGACCATCGCGCCGGGCGCGCCGCCGATCACGTCGCCGCCGATCACGTCGCCGCCGTCGACCGCCACCTCGGGCGCGTCGCCCACCTTCCTCACGGTCGAAGTGTCGCGCTTCGGAGGCCATCGAGCACGGCTTCCAGGACATCCGGCAGCGGCGCTTCGGCGCGGATGAGCGCGCCGGTCGATGGCGAGGTCAGCTCCAGCCGCCACGCATGCAGGAACAGCCGCTCGAGCCCGTCAGGCCCGCGGCGCGACGTGCCGGTGCCGTACACCGGATCGCCCGCGACCGGATGCCCGATCGCCTCGAGGTGGACGCGGATCTGGTGCGTCCGGCCCGTGACCAGGTCGAGCTCGAGCAGGGTCCACCCGGTGAACCGCTCCCGGACCCGGTAGCCCGTGGTCGAGGGCCGGCCGTCCGGCGTGACCGCCATCCGCGTCCGGCGCCCGGGGTCGCGCCCGACCGGCGCCTCGATCCGCCCCTGTGCCGCGGCAACGGATCCCGCGACGAGTGCGAGGTACGTCTTCCGGATCCGTCGCGCCTTCAGCTGGGCCTGCAGGGACGTTTGCGCGGCGTCGTTGCGGGCGACCATCAGCAGGCCGCTCGTGTCGCGATCGAGGCGGTGGACGATCCCCGGCCGCTGGACCCCGGCGATACCGGCCGGGGCGATTGCCTCGCCGTGGCCGAGCAGGGCGTTGACCAGGGTCCCCGCGCCGTGGCCGGGCGCCGGATGGACCACCTGGCCGGAGGGCTTGTCGACGATCAGCAGGTCATCGTCC
>DASSHR010000276.1:0-4183 GCA_035692745.1 Candidatus Limnocylindrales bacterium
GCGATCTTCGGAGCGCGGCCGGCCCTCGGCTAGCGCGGCCGGCCCTCGGAGCGCGGCCGACCCTCGGCTAGACTCGCCGCGTGGGCGCGCTGCTGCTCTCGAACCTGCTGCGGATCCTGGTCATCGGGCTGTGGCTGCTCATCCTCGCGCGCGTGATCCTGTCGTGGATCGACCCTGGTGGCCGCGGGCGATTCGCCTCGCTGGTGATCAGCCTGACCGAGCCGATCCTCGGGCCCATTCGCCGCGCCCTGCCCCGCACCGGCATGTTCGACTGGTCGCCGATGATCGTGCTGGTCATCCTCAGCCTCCTCATGCGGTACGTCGTCTGACCCGCTTCGCCGTCCGGCTCACGCCGCGTGGCGGCGCAAACCGCATCGACGGCGTGGTGGACGGCGTCCTGCGGGTCCGGGTGGCGGCCGCGCCGGTCGACGGGGCGGCGAACCGCGCGTTGCTCCACCTGCTCGCCGCGGAGCTCGGGGTCCCGGCCGGGGCCGTCGAGCTCGTCGGCGGGGCGTCCGGCCGGCGCAAGCTGATCGAGGTTGCGGGGCTCGACGAGGCCTCGCTCCGATCGCGATGGCCGGGCCTCGATGTATGATCCGCAGCCTGTTCGCCGGCGCGCGGACGAACCCTCGGGCGATTGGCTCAGTGGTTAGAGCACGCGGTTCACATCCGCGGGGTCACTGGTTCGAATCCAGTATCGCCCACCATCCCTCCCGACTGACAGGTTGCCCGTTCGGGACGCAACACGGCTGTAACGCTCGATCCGGACAATTGGCCTGTCCGGCCCGCATCAAGGCGATGCTCGGCGCCGAGCCTCCGGCGCACGCACGGTGTCCCTCGAGGTACCGATGACGACGCGACGAGGCACGCTCGGCCGGCTGCCGGCCATCCTGGGCGAGAGGCGATTCCGGAGGTTCTGGCTCGGCCAGACCATCTCGGTCTTCGGCGACCAGATCACGTACCTGGCCGTGCCGATCGTGGCCGTGCTGATGCTCGGCGCGACGCCGGGCGACATGGGCCTCCTGACCGCGGCATCCCTGCTGCCCGCGCTGCTGTTCTCCCTGCCGGGCGGGGTGTGGCTCGATCGCGTGCACCGGCGCCGGCGGCTCATGGTGTTCGCGGACCTGGGCCGTGCGGCCCTCATCGCGCTCGTGCCGGTGGCATTCGCGCTCCACGCGCTCAGCCTTCCGCTGCTCCTCGGCATCTCCTTCCTGATCGGATCGATTGCCGTGGCGTTCAACCTCGCCTGGATGACCATGTTCGCGTCGGTCGCGAGGCGCGAGCAGTACGTCGCGGCGAACGCGCTGCTGAACGGCAGCCGCTCCGTGTCCGCGGTGGGCGGGCCGGCCGTCGGGGGCGTGCTGATCCAGGTCCTCGGCGCACCCATCGCCCTCCTCGCCGACGCGCTCTCGTTCCTGGCCTCGGCGTTCTTCCTGTCGCGCATCGACGCCCCGGATGCGCCCGTCGAGCACGACCCCGGCTCGATCCGCGAGCAGCTCACCTCCGGCATGTCGTTCGTGCTGCGGGACCCGATCCTGCGGCCGAGCATCCTCGGCGTGGCGACGATGAACCTCTTCAACTACTGCTACCAGGCGCTCTTCATCCTGTTCGCCACCACGTACCTGCACGTGGACCCCGGCGTGCTCGGGCTGCTCCTCGGTGTGGGCGCCGTGGGTGGGGTGATCGGGGCCGTGATCGGGCCACGGGTCGGACGCCGGCTCGGCGTTGGCGGCGCGTTCACCCTCGCGCTGGTCATCTTTCCGGGGGCGACCATCCTCGTTCCGATCGCGCTCGGCCAGCCGTATCCGGTGGTCCTCGCACTCCTCTTCCTGGCTGAGTTCGTCGGCGGGCTCGGGGTGATGATCCTCGACATCAACGGTGGATCGCTGCTGATCTCGCGGACGCCGGATCGGCTCCGCGGCCGCGCCGGTGGGGCGTTCTCGTTCATCAACGTCGGGATCCGGCCGATCGGCGCGGTGATCGGCGGCGCGCTGGGCACGCTGATCGGGGTCCACGAGACGCTGTGGATCGTGACCTTCGCCCAGCTCAGCGGCCTGCTGTGGCTCGTCCGATCACCGATTCCAGGGCTTCGAGACCTACCCGACGCCCCGGACTGAGTGGGACTCGCCGGTGGCGAGCCACGCGTGCGCCGCCTCGATCGCCGCCTCGGTCGGCATGTGCCCTGCGTCCGTGACGACGGCAATCGCACCCGGAATGTGGGCAAGCAGCCAGTCCCCGTGCGCCGGCGGGACGAACTGGTCGGCGCGGCCGTACTCGAGCCAGACCGGACATCGGATCTGCTCGACGTCGAAGCCCCACGGCCGCACCTGCGCCAGCACGTCGTCAACCCAGCCATCGACCGACCGCCCGACCGCCTCCTCCATGTCGGCGAGATCCGCCTCGAGATCCGCCGCAAGGGCCTCGCGATCGCTCGCTGCCATCTCGTATGCCGCGCCGAACCAATCGGCCCTTCCCGCCCGAAGCTGGGCGAGGGAAAGCTCGGCCTCGCGTTCGGCGACGGCGCGATGGCGTGCTTCGCCATCCATCGCCGCCCGCAGCTCCTCCACGTTGCCGGCGTTCATTCCCTCGAGTGGGTCGACGTCGATCCGGTCGAACGGGGCCGGACACACCGCGGCCATGCAGCGGATGACACGATCAGGCAACAGCGCCGCAGTCGCGAGCGCATGCGGGGCGCCGCCGGAGGCGCCCATGACCGCGAAGCGCGAGATGTCGAGCGCATCGACGATGGCCTCGACGTCCGACACGACATCCGCCATCGTCCGGCCCGGAAGCCGCGTCGTCCTGCCGTACCCCGCGCGGTCGAAGCTGATTCGTCGCAGGCCGTGGCGCCCGTAGATCGAGCCGTCCTTCCAATGGAGCAGGCGGCTCGCCGGCGTCCCGTGGTGGCTGATCAGTGGCAGCCCTGCTGGGTCGCCCCATTCCGCGACGGCGATCACTCGCCCGTCAGGGCGCTTGATCGTGTGCTCGGCCAACACGGGCCGAGGATACGTGCTGCCGGGCCCGCCGATCCGGCGCGCCGGACCAGTTACGTGGCGCCACCTGGCTGGGCCGGCAGGTGGCTCGTCGCTCCGGCGTTCGTCGCCGCCAGGCGCCGCAGGACGGCCGGCAGGATGCCGCCGTTGCGGTAGTAGCCGAGCTCGATGGGGCCGTCGATCCGGCAGGTGACCTCGAAGGACGTCGCGCGGCCGTCGTCGGCCAGCGCCTCGACCCGCAGCTTCGAGCGCGGCGCGAGCCCGTCGGCGACGCCGCGGATCGAGAACGCCTCGCGGCCCGTGAGCCCGTGCGTGCCCAGGTCCTCGCCGGGCAGGAACTGGAGCGGCAGGATGCCCATGCCGACAAGGTTGGTGCGGTGGATCCGTTCGAAGGACTGCGCGATCACCGCTCGGACGCCGAGGAGCAGCGGTCCCTTCGCGGCCCAGTCGCGCGACGAGCCCGAGCCGTACTCCTTGCCCGCGACGATGATCTGGGGCACGTGCTCACGCTCGTACTGCCGGGCGACATCGAAGAGGTAGCCGGGGGCGCCGTCCGGAAGGTGCTCGGAATACGGTCCTTCCCTGTCCCCGGCGAGGGCGTTGCGCAGCCGGATGTTGCCGAAGGTCCCGCGCATGAGCACCTCGTGGTGCCCGCGTCGCGAACCGTACGAGTTGAACTCGAGCGGCGGCACGTTGCGCTCCTGGAGCCACTCGCCCGCGGGCGACGACGGGGCGATCGAGCCGGCGGGGGAGATGTGGTCCGTGGTGACCGAGTCGCCGAGGACCGCCAGCGCCCGGGCACCCACGATGTCCGAGGCCTCGGGCAGCGCCATCGACATGTCGTCGAAGAACGGCGGCCGGGCAACGTAGGTCGAGCGGGGATCCCAGTCGTAGCGGTCGCCGTCGGGGATCGGCAGCGCCGCCCAGCGCTCGTCGCCCTCGAACACGTTCGCGTACGTCCGCTGGAACAGCGCAGGGTCGATTGCGTCATGGATGACCGACCGGATTTCGTCCGGACCGGGCCAGATGTCGGCCAGGAAGACGGGCTTGCCGTCGTCGCCGGTGCCGAGCGGCTCGGTCGACAGGTCGATGTCGACCCGGCCCGCCAGCGCGAACGCGACCACGAGCGGCGGCGACGCGAGGTAGCTTGCCCGCGCGAGGGGATGGATCCGGCCCTCGAAGTTGCGGTT
>DASSHR010000277.1:0-4125 GCA_035692745.1 Candidatus Limnocylindrales bacterium
TCTTCAACAGCTACGGGGTCCAGTGGTACAGCATCGGCGAGGTCATCGCCGCGAGCACGTACCCGTGGGGCTCCCAGTCGGCGCTGAGCATCTTCAACGGCTGGAAGGCCAGCTCCGCCCACTGGGCGATCCTGATGAGCAACCGCTTCAACTACATCGGGCTCGGCGTGGCGCTCAGCTCGACGGGCAAGACGTACGCCGCGGGTGAGCTCAGCGAATCGAGGGACCACACGCGCCCCTGGGCGAGGATGAGTGGATCGTCGCGCAGCGGCTCCACCGTGTCCTGGTCGTGGACCGGCGCCGATACGAAGCTCCAGACCCACACCTCGGGCCTCAAGAACTTCGACGTCCAGTACCGCGTCGGCAGCGGGACCTGGTCGACCATCCGGAGCGGCACCACCGCGAAGTCGCTGTCGCTCGGCAGCCGCGCCGGCGGGCACTACTACGGCCTCCGCGTGCGCTCGCGTGACAACCGTGGCTACGTGTCCGGGTGGAGCGCCGAGCTGCGGGTCTGGGTGCCGTGACGATGCGGGTCGGTGACGCCGGGCAACACGAACCGGCGAAAACGGCCCGATTAGGACTATCTCGCGGGTCGATTCGCCTCCGTCCGCGTCGGAGGATCCGGGCCATGGAACAGCGATCCGCGCCCCGTCCCTCCACCTGGTCGGCCTCCGGCCGGCTCCTGCTCGCCGCGGCCATCCTGGCGTTGACGGCGTCCGTGGTCGGCCCTGCCGCCCACCCGGCATCGGCGAGCGCCGCGACCCTGAGCCCGACCCCGGATTCGGTCGAGACGACGTTGCTCGGATGGATCAACAGCGCGCGCGCCGGTCGCGGCCTGATGCCGCTCCGGCTGCACTCCGGGCTCGTGAAGATGTCTGACGATTGGGCGGCGCACATGGCCTCGACCGGCGTCCTCGCCCTGCCGAGCTGCACGTCGTGCATGCTGACCAACTACAACATCCAGAAGTACAACTACGGCTCGATCGCGTCGTGGAGCACCTACAACTGGGGCGCCGACGCGGCCAACAGCATCTGGCAGGGCTGGAAGCAGCACTCGACGCAGTGGGCGAAGCTGATGAGCAGCACGCTCAACTACATCGGAATCGGGATCTACTACAAGACCTCCACTGAGCGCACCTGGTCGGCCGTCTTCCTCACCGAATCCAAGGACCGCACGACCCCGTGGGCGAAGCCGAGCACCTCCTCGCACAGCGGAACCACCGTGTCGTGGTCCTGGACCGGCGCCGACACGAAGCTCCAGACCCATACCTCCGGCCTCCAGAACTTCGATGTCCAGTATCGCGTCGACAGCGGCACGTGGACGACGATCAGGAGCGGCACGACCGCGAAGTCGCTGTCGCTCAGCGGCCGCGCGCACGGGCACTCCTACTCGATCCGCGTCCGGGCACGTGACAATCGCGGCTACCTGTCGGCGTGGACCGCCGAGATGCGCGTCTCGGTTCCCTGAGCGGACCCTATCCTTCGGGGGTGGCGCGCCACCCCTTCGCCGCGGTCAACCTCATCAGCGACCCGATCCACGGCTACCTCGAGCTGACCAAGCGGCTCGCGCGCGACGAATCCGGCGCGCTGGGCCTGCCCGACGAGGACGCGGCCGAGGACGACCTCCTCGACACCGCCTGGCTCCAGCGCCTCCGCCGCATCAGCCAGCTCCAGAGCGCGCGCTGGGTCTTCCCGACCGCGGAGCACTCCCGGTTCACGCACGGCCTCGGCGTCATGCACGAGGCGGGCCTCTGGGCGCGCGCGCTGCTCCCGTCCCTTCGGACGGCCCTGGCGCAGACGGCGCCCGGAGAGCCGATGCCGTCCGAAGGCCTGGTCGTCGAGACGCTGAGGGTCGCAGGGCTGCTCCACGACGTCGGGCACGGTCCGTTCGCCCACTTCTTCGACGAGCACGTGCTGGCGGCATTCCCGGCGCGGGACGATGCGCGGCGCGGACCGGGCAAGCGCCTGTCGCACGAGGACCTGAGCCAGCTGATCATCGAGGACCAGCTCGGCGACGTGATCCGATCCCTGCGCCGCGCCCCCGGCGCGTCACCGGAGCGTGATGCGTTCGCGGACGACGAAGCCATCGACCCGCGCTGGGTGTCATTCCTGGTCTCGAAGCCGGCCCTCACGGATGCCTCGATGCCCGCGTGGGTGCGGATCCTCCAGCCACTGCTGTCCGGCGTCTTCACGGTCGACAACCTCGACTACGTCCGCCGCGACGCGTTCTTCACGGGCGTGAAGGTCGGCATCGACGTCGAGCGGCTGCGGCGGTACGCGTACGTCTCCGAGCGCGGGCTCACCCTGTACGAGCCGGGCGTCTCCGCGCTCGAAGGATTCCTGAACGCGCGCCTGCTCCTGTACCTCGCGGTGTACTTCCATCGCACGGTGCGGGCGATCGACCTGGACCTGGCCGACGTCTTCCGGCCCGCGATCGAAGCGTTGTTCGGCGACGACTCCCCGGCCGATCGGCTGGCCGACTACGTCGATCTCGACGAGTACGCCCTCCTCCACCAGGCGGCACGCTGGGCGCGCGGCGAGGACGTCCTCGGGCCCGGTGAGCGCGGTACGCCCGGTGACGGGCGGGTCGCCTCGGGCGTCGCGGACGGCTGGCGCGCGATCCTGCTCCGTCGGCCGCGCTGGCGCTCCGAGGCGGAGGTCCGCCTCACCTATGAAGGCGGCGAGGAGCCGGACAGGGCAGTTGCTGACCTGGGCGACGCGGTGCCTGGCTCCGTTGCCATCGACCGCGCGATCGTCGATGCCCGGCCGGTGGGCGGCGGGCGCCTGGCGATCGAGGGTCGAGATGGCCGCGACGTCCCGGTCGTGCAGGCGCTGGAGCGGGTGCCCGGGTACGCGATGATCGCTCGGCGGTACCGCCGCGCCTGACGCGCCGGGCCCGTCAGTCCTCGGGCGTCACGCCCCAGGCCCACGTGATCCCGGCGTCCGCGAGCGGCGGCAGGACCTTGAACGGGTCGATCCGCGCGATCTCCGTGGCCGGCAGCAGGTTGCGCTGCTGCGTCTCGGGGTCCAGCAGCCACGAGCTGGTCTCCGCGGGACTGAACAGCCCGTAGTGGAGGTGGCAGCCGGTGGCGTTGCCGGTGGCGCCCTCCCAGCCGATCAGGTCGCCGGCCTGGACCACGTCACCCGCCTTGACGTTCACCTTCGCGAGGTGGACGTACATGCTCCGATAGCCGTTGCCGTCGTCGATGACGATCGCGATCGCGCGCGTCCGCCAGCTGTTCGCGGCATCGAGCTTGGCACGGTATGCGGTCAGGTTGCCGAGCCAGCCGACGTAGCCCTCGTGGTGCCGGCCGGCTGACAGGACGGTCCCATCGTGCGCCGCCCAGATCGGGGCGCCGCACCAGTTGGCGACGTCGATGCCGTCATGGGCGGTCACGCCGTCGATCACGAAGCCACCGGGGTAGCCTTTGCCGAAGCCGTTGGTGATCCGCGCGTTCCTGATCGGCCAGCGATAGCCCGTGAGCTCCGACGGGTCGCGCGGGCCTGTCGGGGCGACGGATCGTTCGATCGGCGGGTCCGTCGCCGGCTCGGCCCCGAGGTCTGCCGGGGCGCCTGTCGCAGAGGACGTGTCGTCGCCGTGCGGGCCGATGGACGGCGCCGTCGACGCCGCGGCGAGGAGACCGTTGGTGCCGGGGTCGACGGGGTTCGACGTCGGCCGCGTCGCGAGCGGCAGCGCGACGACCGCGATGACCGCGAGCAACGCCGTTCCGAGCAGGAGGGTCAGCCAGGGCGGACCCTGGCGGCCGCGCGCGCCGGCGCGCAGTGAGCCGATGGGCCGCGGCGGCGCGAACGGCGCGTGCGCGGATTCGATTCGATGGGCGTGATCGAATCGCCTGCGGGACGCGCGGCCGTCAATCGATCGACCGATGGCTCAGCCCTCCCAAAGGCCGTCGCGCTGGGCCGCCGGCCGCTGCCTAGCCTAGCCAACCGCCCGTCCCCTGGCCTGCCCGCATGCGCGTCGTGGTCGTGACCGATGGACGGCGAGCTCGCGAGCGGGGCTGCGAACCGGTGCGGAGATCCTCGCCGCTCGCGGTACGATGCGCGCCACGCGCCCGTAGCTCAGCGGATCAGAGCATCTGACTTCGGATCAGAGGGTCGGGGGTT
>DASSHR010000278.1:0-10661 GCA_035692745.1 Candidatus Limnocylindrales bacterium
CGCTGGCGCTTCGTTGTGGTCGATGGCCGGCGGGCCGCGCGAGGCGGCCGCGATCCTGGCGGTCGGCGGGTGGACGGGCAGCTCGGAGCTCTGGGACGGCCCGCTCGCTGCGCTGAGCCTTCGGTGGCGATGCGTGACGTATGACCATCGCGGCACCGGCCAGACCGTGTCGGCGCCGGACGCCATCACGCACGAGCGACTCGTCGACGACGTGTTCGCCGTGCTCGATGCTCACGAGATCGATCGGGCCGTGATCGCCGCCGAGTCGGCCGGCGCCGCGATCGTGCTGTCAGCCGCCCGCCGGCAGCCAGATCGAATTGCCGCCCTCGTGCTCGTCGATCCCTTCATCCCGACCATTCCGCCACCGGACGACGACCCGTTCGTTCTCGCGCTTCGCGCCGACTACCCCGCCACGGCGGCCGCGTTCGTCGACGCGTGCGCGCCGCACCCCGCCCACGAAGCCATTCGCGAGCAGGGTCGTCGGATCCTCGCGGCCAGCAGCGCCGAGCACGCGGTTGCCCTGCTCCGGGCCGACGTCCCGGTACCGCCGCTCGACGACGACGCAATCACCGCACCAACGCTGCTGATTCATTGCGCCGGCGATCGGATTGCGCCGCTCGCAGGCGCCTCGCGGCTCGCGGACGCCATTCCCGGCGCGTCGATGTTCGTGCTTCCGGGCGACGAGCACGTGCCGACCATGACCCGGCCGGACGAGATCGCGCGCCTCATCGACGGCTGGCTATCGTCCCTGCGATGACATTCGCGGCGTTCCGGATCGCCCAGGGCTCGAGGATCGCGTAGGCCGCGTCCGTCCACGGCGTCGGAATTCCCGTCTCGCGCCCGAGGTGGCACAGCGTCCCCTGCAGCGCCTCGAGCTCCATCCGGTGACCGGTCACGAGATCGTGCCGAAGCGAGGTCGCCTCGGTGTCTTTCTGGGCGAGCACCATGGCGTGCTGCCGATCGACGAGGTCGTCGCCGAGCGGCACGCCCAGCGCCCGACCGACCTGCCACGCCTCGGTCATGACCGCCCGCAGCATGGCCGTCGCCGCCGCCGATGCGCGCACATCACCGATCGTGAGCTGGGTCGCCGCCGTCACCGCCGAGAACGCCACGAGCAGGACGTACTTCTCCCACTTCACGCGGCGCACGTCGTCGTCCGCATGCGCGTCGATACCGCCGGCTCGCATGGCCTCGACGAGGGTGATGACTCGATCGCTCGGCGGCCCGGGGTCAAGCTCGCCGATCACGATTCGTGGCGCGCGCCCGACCCGGATCACGCCCGGCTCCACGACCGAGACGAGGATGTACGCGGCGCCGCCGAGCCCCCGCTCGCGCCCGACGACGGCGGCGATCCGATCCTCGTTGTCGACGCCGTTCTGCAGGCTGACGACGGCCGTGTCCGGGCCGATGAGCGGCGCGAGCCGCCGGGCGCCCTCGTCGGTGTCATACGACTTCACGAGGAACAGGACGACGTCCACCGGCCCCACCTCGGCCGGTTCCTCGACCGCCTGGACGGCCGTTGTCGTGCGTTCGCCGGTTGGCGTCACCAGTGTCAGCCCGTCGCGCCGGAGCGCTTCGAGGTGCGCGCCGCGCGCGATCAGCGTGACGTCCGAGCCGCCATCCGCAAGCTTTGCCCCGAGGTACCCGCCGACCGCCCCGGCGCCGTACACCGCGATCCGCATGCCGGCAGTCTACGGATCGGGTAGGCCTGGCCTCGCCCGGCAGCCACCCGGCAGCCGAATGAACCAGATATCACCCATCCAGCGGGCGAGGGGCGGATCGAGCCACCACCCCAGGGGCCGGTGACCCCGTCGGCCGCCATCCGTGCCATCTGGCGTGGCGACCAGCGGGCGAACCGGGCGTGCGGACAATCGACCACGCGTCCAACCGCTGCACGAGTGATATTTGACCCGGGGCGTGCGGAGGGCACTGCCCCTGCGGCACCGCCCCGCTGAGCGCGCGTGGCCCGGGGTTCAGACCCGCTCGAACGCGGCAGCCACCGATCCGCCACCACCGAGGCACAGCGTGGCGAGCCCGTACCGGCCCTCACGCCGGCGCAGCTCGTGGAGCAGCGTCGCGACGATGCGCGCGCCGCTCGCCCCGATCGGGTGGCCGAGCGCGACGGCGCCGCCGTTCACGTTGACCTTCGACCAGTCGAACCCGAGCTCACGTCCATCGGCCAGCGTCTGGGCCGCAAATGCCTCGTTGATCTCGATGAGGTCGAAGTCGCCGATCGTCATCCCCGTCTTCTCAAGGAGCTTCCGGACGCCCGACACGGGCGCCAGGAACAGCCACTTCGGGGCGACCTCGGCCTGCGCATAGCCGATGAGCCGGGCCATCGGCTTGAGGTCCCACTGCTCGACCGCGCGCTCCGAGGCGACGATCGTCGCCGCAGCGCCATCCGTGATGCCCGGCGCATTGCCGGCAGTGACGGTCCCGGCGTTCGCGTCGCCGCGGTCCTCGCCGGTCGGCAGGTCGAAGACCGGCTTCAGCTTCGCGAGCGCCTCGAGGGAGGTGTCGCGCCGTGGCGATTCGTCGGCCGAGACGAGCGTCTCGCCGCCCTTGCCCTTGATCGTGATGGGCGCCATCTCGTCATCGAAGCGGCCGGCGTCCTGCGCCGCGATCGCCCGCCGATGCGATTCCAGCGAGAACGCGTCCTGGTCCTCGCGGCTCACGTGGTCCTTGATCGCCACGCGCTCGGCGTGCGTGCCCATGTGGCACGACTCGACGGAGCACCACAGCCCGTCGTGGACCGCGGAGTCGATGAACTTCGCGTCGCCCAACCGGAGCCCGAAGCGCGCGCCCTGGACGAGGAACGGCGCCTGGTTCATCGATTCCATGCCGCCCGCGACGACGACCTCCGCATCCCCCGCCTTGATCTCCGCGGCGGCGAGCATGATCGACTTGAGGCCAGAGCCACACACGCGGTTGATCGTCGTCGCCGGCGTGGTCTCCGGGAGGCCCGCCTTCAGCGCTGCGCGCCGGGCCGTCGCCTGGCCCGTGCCCGCCTGGAGCACCTGGCCCATCAGGACCTCGTCGACCGTGGCTTCGGGCGGCAGCCCGCGTTCGACGGCGGCCGCGATCGCCGTGGCGCCGAGCTCGACGGCCGGCACGCCGGCGAGCGCGCCGCCGAACTTGCCGATCGGCGTTCGCGCGGCGGAGACGATGTAGACGTGGCCGTTCGGCCCGGGGTTCTGTGGCATCACGCTTCGAATCTACACCGGGTCCGGTCCCGGACCCGGATCAGCCCCGTTCACGCGCCGGCCATGAACATCGATTCCCACCAGGGCCCCAAGCGTGAGCACGCGATCCCGAGCGCCGCGGCTGGGCGCCAGGACTGCAGCCCTGACGGATCAGCGTTGTCCCTCAGGCAAGGAGCAGCCCGACGATCGCGTCGACGTGCTCCTTCTTCGGAACCACGACGAGCGTGTTGACCATGCCGAACATCCCCGCCGAGCCTTCGGCGTGCGGGAGGACGTGGCAGTGGAACGCCCACAGGCCGGGGCGGTCGACCTTGACGAGCACGTCGTAGCGCTCGCCCGGGTTCACGCCCAGCGTGTCGCAATCGAACTCGGCGCTGCCGAGGGGATAGCCGTCGCGCGCGACGACCCGCATCCGGTACCCGTGGAGGTGCCACGGATGCATCATCACGCCCTCGTTCATGAACCGGATTCGAACGGTTTCTCCGGACGCGGCGAGCACCGGGACCGTGGCCGGGAACCCGTGGCCGTTGATCGTAAACCCGCCGAGCGCGTCGTTCGAGATCCAGATCACCTCGCGGTCAACCTTCGGCTCGGTCTTTGGATCCTCGACGATGAACGCGCCGAGCAGGCCGCGACCGACCTGGTCCGTCGCGTTGTGATGCGAGTGGTACATGAGCGAGCCCGACCGGTTCGCGGTGAACTCGTAGACGCCCGTCTCGCCCGGCGCGATCGGCTTCTGGGTCACGAACGGCACGCCGTCCATGAAGAAGTCCTCGAACTCGATGCCGTGGAAGTGCACACCGGTCGTCTCGCGCAGGTTGTTCAGGAACTCGGCACGCACCTTGTCGCCGAGGTTGACGCGCAGGGTCGGACCCGGCCACTGCTTGTTGAACCCGAGCGCGGCGATCGGGGGCTTCAGCTCGTCGATCAGCTGATCCATCGTGTCGATCGTCAGCCTGAAGACCTTCACGCCGTTCTCGACAGTCGGCTTGACGGGCGCGGTCACGTCGGTGAGGAAGAGGTTCGGGACCTGCGCGAACGACGGCTTCTTCGCGAGCTCCGGGTAGTTTTCGCTGACGGCGAGCATGTCGGCGATCTTCGCGAAGGCCGCATCCCCGTAGACGCCCTTGAATGCGGGCGCGAGGTTGCCGAGGTACCGGCGCACCACGTTGCGCGCATCGATGTCGTGACTCGTCCAGCCGGCGGGGATGCTGCCACCGCCGGAGGACGCCGCGGGTGTGGGTGCGGCAGCGCTGGGCGCCGCAGTTGCCGGACCTGCGGTTGCCGGCGCGGCCGAGCCGGGCGCGGCGGTCTTGCCGGGTACGGGCGTCGCGCCGGGTGCGTAGGTCCAGGCGGGAAGCTTCGAGGACGGCGTGCATGCGGCGAGGCTGGCTGCCATCAGTCCGCCGCCGGCGATCACGGCGCCGCGCAGGAACCCGCGACGGGAAACGTCGGTCGCCAGCGACGCGTCGGCGCCCGTCGAAAGCTGGGTGTCGGTGTCAGCGCTCACGAACCGTGCCTCCTCAACGGCGCCCGCGGGGAAGCAGGACGGGGCGCCTGGATCGGAGTCTGGGTTTCGCAGGAGGCGAGCCGGCAGGTCCGTTCGCCCGCCCGAACCGGGCCGAATGGCCCGAATTCCTAGCGGCGGTCCTCCGCGATCGCCAGGCTGTTGCCCTCGGAATCCGTGAACCACGCGTTCACCGGGCCGTCCGCGTCCGACAGGATCCCGCCGACCGTGACGTCGCCGTCACCGAAGTCGATGTCGTCGAACACGACGCCCTGCTCGCGCAGGCGCGCGACCTCATCGACGAGCCCGGTGAGCCGCCACACGCCGACAGTGTTTTTCGCGGTCCCGGCGAACTCCGTCTGGTAGACGGTGAACGTGCTGTCGCCGGACGAGTACCCGAGCACGATCCCGGGCAGCTCGAACATCGGCTGGAACCCCAGCTTGTCCGCGTACCAGGCCCTGGCCCGGCCCAGATCCGATGCCGCGATCATCGCGCCGAGCGATTCGGGTCGCGGATCATCCGGCCCGCTCACGACGGTGAGGATGTTGCCGTCGGGATCCTTGAACCACGCCGTGACGTTGCCGTTCGGGTCCGTCATGAGCCCGTCGACGGTCTTGTACTCGCCGAAGTCGTAGTCCTCGAACACGACGCCGCGAGCACGCAGCTCAGCCACCCGTGCGGCGGCGTCCTGCACGTTCCAGGCCATGACCGTGTTCTTCGCGGTGCCGGCATTCGGTGTCTCGAACAGCGTGAAGGCAGACCCGCCGAGGACCTCGTAGACGAGCGTTCCGGGCGCTTCGACGCTCGGTTCCCAGCCGAGCTTGTCGGCATACCACTCCCGCGCCCGGGCGAGGTCGGTGACGGCAAGGCTCGCGTGGATCGGCGCTTCCGTGATGCGCATGTCGGCGTCCTCCAGGGGCGGCCGAGCCTACACCCGGTCGCCGATCAGGCCGGCGCGACGACCCGCACGGACACGCTCCGTGTCGTCTGGAGCTCGAAGCACGACGTGAGCCAGCTGGCGTCGACGTCGAACACGTAGAGCCCGGGCTCGAGCGGCGCGGGGATATTGATGTTGCCCTTCGGATTGACGTCGCGGCGCACGACCGTGACCGGATCGAGGTCCTCGGCGGCACCCCCGCCGAAGTACGCGTCGACGTCGGCGCGGTGGTAGATCCCGGCACGGACGGAGATCAGCTGCAGGTCGTCAACCTTCTCCCGAACGGCCACGTTCTCGCCGGGCGCGGCCGTGATCACCGTGTCGCGGTCCCAGTTCGGGAACAGCGTGCCGAAGTCCGAGGTGCCCGCGCCAGGCGTCCAGCGGGTGTTCCACATGTACACGTCGAGGGGCTCGGCGATGCCGCCGATCGTGATCCGCAGCTTGTTGATGTCCTGGAACGCCGCTTCGATCTCATCGGTCGTTGAGGGGCAGCCCGCGGCCACCTCGGAGTTCGCGACCGTCAGAACGGTCGCGCCACCCCCAGCGCCGGCGCCGCAGCGCGAGGTCCAGCCGACCTGCAGGATGAGTCGGCCAACGGCGGACTTGTCGGGAAGGGTGAGCGTGATGCTCGCACCGTCGACCGCGACGACCACCGGCGCTGCTGGCGATGCGTCGAGCGGGATGAAGCGGGCGGTGAGGTCGGTCACCGCGATCGACGGATCATCGTCGAGGAGGCCGAGGGCGAGGTCGCCGGTCAGCAGCGTTCCTCCCAGCACGGTGCCTTCGACGACCACGTCCGCGGGGTCGACCGGAGCGATCGATTCCGATGGCATCGGGACGCTGACGTCGGGATCGAGCGGGATCGAGACGATCCCCGTTGCGGTCGCGAGGTCGAGGGTCGCGCCCCAGTCCGCGGGCTCGGGCGCACACGTCAGCTGCGTTGGAGTCGCGACGGGGAACGGCGTGAACGAGGCGAAATCCGGGAAGCTCCGCGTCGGGGCCGGCGATGGCGAAACGGTCGGCGGCGCTCCCGTCGGGTCGCCCGTGAAGCCGATGCAGCCGGCCACCACGGCAGCGGCGGCGGCGATCGTCAGCGAAAGGCCGCGTGGGTGCGTCATGTGCGGGCCCTTGGACGCGGCATCGTCCGGCGCTGTAACGAGTCGATCAGGGCTGGGCTCGCTTGAGCACCGCGTCGGCCACGATCAGGCGATGGACCTGGTTGGTGCCTTCGTAGATCTGGGCGCCCTTGGCGTCGCGCATCAGGCGCTCGATGCCCGTCTCGCGCGAGTAGCCACTCCCCCCGAAGAGCTGGACCGCGTCCGTCGCGACCTTCATCGCGGTGTCGCTCGCGGTCCACTTCGCGAGCGATGACAGCTCAGCGATCGTCTCGCCCGCGTCCTTGGCCCGTGCCGCCTCATGGACGAGTGCCCGCGCGGCCGCGACATCTCGCGCCATCTCGGCGAGCATGAACTTGAGGCCCTGCAGCTCCGACAGCGGCGCGCCGAATGCCTTGCGCTGCTGGAGGTAGGCGGCCGACTGCTCAAGGGCGGACCTGGCGATGCCCACGCACCCGGCACCGATCGAAATTCGGCCTTCGGCGAGGCTCGAAAGCGCGATTCGGTATCCCCCACCCTCGTCGCCGAGGCGGTTCTCCGCGGGCACGACCGCGCCATCGAAGATGAGCTCCGACGCGGGGCAGGCACGGATGCCCATCTTCTTCTCGTGCGCGCCGAAGTCGAAGCCAGGCGTGCCCTTCTCGACCAGGAACGCGGTGATGCCCTTTGGACCCTTCGACGGGTCAACCGTCGCGAACACGAGGTAGCGGTCCGCGTCGGGCGCGTTCGAGATCCAGATTTTCGTGCCGGTGAGCCGGTACGACCCGTCGTCCTGTCGATCGGCGCGCGTGCGCAGGGCGGCCGCATCGGAGCCACCAGAGGGCTCAGTGAGGCAAAAGGCGCCGAGCTTTTCGCCGGTCACCATCGGGCCGAGCCAGCGCGCCTGCTGCTCGTCCGTGCCGTGGTTGAGCACCGGAAACTGGCTCAGGAGATGCACGGACAGGGTCACCGCGGAGGCCATGTCGGCCGCGCCGATCTCCTCCATGACGAGCGCCCAGCCGAGGTAGCTGAACCCACCACCGCCGATGCGTTCCGGGAGCGGCGCGCCCGCGAGCCCGAGCTCGCCCATGCGCGTGAAGATGGAGCGGTCAAAGCGCTCCTGCTCGTCACGCTCGATCGCGGTCGGGGCGACGTCCCGCTGCGCGAACTCGCGCGCCGTGTCGCGGAGGAGCCGCTCCTCGGCGGTCAGCGCGGGCATTCCCAACCTCCGGCCGCGGAATTCCATGCCAATTGGCGCATACGAGCAGGCCCGACCATTCGCTTATGCAGCAATTGGCATGAGATTTCGCCCATCGCGCACCCGAACTCCGCTCACCGGGTTCCTCGGCGGCTCGTCGACCGTCGCGTCCGCCACGGAGATCAGCCGCGCGGGTAGGTGTGGAAGCCGCGGCCCGTCTTCTGGCCGAGGTGGCCCGCCTCGACCAGGTCGACCAGCACCTTCGGTGGCGGGTAGTGCTCCTCGCCGATGCCCTCGTACAGCACCTGCATGACGTTCAGGCAGACGTCGAGCCCGATGAAGTCGGCGAGCTCGAGCGGGCCCATCGGGTGGTTCAGGCCCACCTTCGCGCCGGTGTCGATGTCGTCGGCCGTCGCGCTGCCCTCCTCGAGGATGCGCATCGCCTCGGCGAGCATCGGCATGAGGATGCGGTTCACGATGAACCCCGGCCGATCCGCGGAGACGATCAGCTTCTTGCCGAGCGCCTCCGTGAGCTGGCGGATCTGTGCCTCGGTGGCCGCTGCGGTCGCCGAGCCGCGGATCAGCTCGACGAGCGGCATCACCGGTACGGGGCTGAAGAAGTGCATGCCCACGAATCGCGCGCGGCGCGGCGCGGAGACGGCGCTGGCGAGGTCGTCGATCGAGATCGAGCTCGTGTTCGACGCGAGGATCGCGGCATCCTGCGCGCGCTCGTCGATCATCGACCAGAGGCGGCGCTTGACCTCGACATCCTCGTACACGGCCTCGATGACGATGTCGGCGGCGCGAACCGCCTCGATGTCATCCGTCGCGGTGACCCGGCCGAGGATCGAATCGCGGTCCTCCTGCGTCAGCCGGCCCTTCGAGACGGATCGGTCGAGGTTGCCGGCGATGCGCTCGCGGCCGGCCTCCGCGCGCTCGATGTCGGGCTCGTACAGGATGACGTGCTTGCCGATCGCGGCGTGGACCTGGCCGATGCCGTGGCCCATGAGCCCGGCGCCCGCGACGAAGACGCGCTCGATTGCCATCGCTCAAATCGTACCGGGTGCCGTCACGATGGTGTCCTCAGCGCTCGCCGAGGCCGGCAATCTCGCCGAGGCCGGCAATCTCGCCGAGCAGCCGATCTGCGGCCGCGAAGGGATCGAGCTCGTGGGCCGCGACGCGGCGGATCGTGTCCGCCGTGGCCGCCGCGTGGCCGGCTTCGTGGAGTCGCGCCCGAAGCCGGTCGGCGAGGATCGCCCACACCTGCGCCTCCGCGCGCGCGAGGCGGGCCGGCGTGTCGCCCACGTCGCGACCGCGCGCGCGATGCCGGTCCAGCGCCGCCATCAGCTCGGGAATGCCGTCGCCGCTCGTGGCGGTCGTCACGAGCACCTCGGGCTCCTTCGGCTTCGGTCGATCGGTCGTCGCGGTGCGGCCGCCGGCTGCTCGCCCCGTCGCAACGAGCATCGCCCGGAGCTGCGACGCGGTCCGCTGCGCGCCGGGTCGATCGCCCTTGTTCACGACGACGATGTCCGCGACCTCGAGCAGGCCCGCCTTGATCGCCTGGACCTCGTCGCCCATCTCGGGCGCCTCGAGGACGACGGTGGTGTCGGCGGCGGCCGCGACCTCGACCTCGGACTGGCCGGTGCCGACGGTCTCGAGCAGGATGAGGTCGAAGCCCGCGCCATCGAGCACGGACGCAGCCGCGGTGGACGTCGAGGCCAGCCCGCCGGCGTGCCCGCGCGCGGCCACCGATCGGATGAACACGTCGCGATCCGTGGCGTAGCTCTGCATCCGCACGCGATCGCCCAGCAGCGCGCCGCCCGTGATCGGGCTCGATGGGTCGACGGCGATCACGCCGACCGCCCTGTTCGCGGCGCGCGCTGCCGCGATGAGCGCGGACACGAGGGTCGACTTGCCGGCTCCCGGCGGCCCGGTGATACCAACGAGGTGGGCCTTGCCGGCCATCGAATACAGGCGCCGCAGGGCCAGCTCGGCGGTCGGCGTGCGGTTCTCGACCGCGGTCAGGATCCTTGCCAGCGCGCGCCGATCGCCGGCCAGCGCGGCGTCGACCAGGGCGTCCGCGTTCGAGGGGCCGGTCGCCTGCGCCGGCGCCGGGCGGCCCGCTTCGGCCGCCACGTCAGTCGCGCGAGCGGGCGTTCGCCCTGATGTACTCGGCAACCTCGGCGATCGTGGTACCGGGCCCGAACGTGGCCGCCACGCCAGCGTCCTTGAGCGCCGCCACGTCGTCGTCGGGAATGATCCCGCCGACAACGACGAGCACGTCGTCCATGCCCGCGTCCTTGAGCTTGGCGGTGACCTTGGGGACGAGCGTCATATGGGCTCCGCTGAGGATCGACAGGCCGACGACATCGGCGTCCTCCTGGAGCGCCGCCGTGACCACCATGTCGGGCGTCTGGCGCAGGCCCGTGTACACGACCTCGAAGCCCTCGTCGCGCAACCCGCGCGCGAGCACCTTCGCGCCGCGATCGTGGCCGTCGAGGCCGGGCTTCGCGATCAGGACCTTGAGCGGTCGGTCGGTCATCGCGCGGATTGTAGGCGCGCCCCACCTGCTACTCACAGCAGGATCAGCGCGTCGCCTCCGGGATCGTCGCCCCGGGTGAGCGCTGCGAGTGCCTGGCGCGGGCTCGTCGGGAAGCGTTCGCGGAGCTCGGGATGGCGCTTGGCGACGTCCTTGTTGTGCCGTGTGTCCGCGACGAGCAG
>DASSHR010000279.1:0-17034 GCA_035692745.1 Candidatus Limnocylindrales bacterium
CCGTACATGTGCAGGTCGCCGAACAGCGACGCCTTCCAGCCACCGAAGCTGTAGTACGCAACCGGCACCGGGATCGGCACGTTGATGCCGACCATGCCGACGTTCACGTCGAACTGGTACTGGCGCGCGGCGCCGCCGTCACGGGTGAAGATCGCCGTGCCGTTGCCGTACGGGTTGTCGTTGACGAGCTGGAGCGCATCGCCGTACGTGTCGACCCGGGTCACCGTCAGCACCGGCCCGAAGATCTCCTCGCTGTAGCAGTCCATGCCCGGCGCCACGTCATCGATGAGCGACGCGCCGAGGAAGAACCCCTCCGAGTCCTTGTACAGCGGGTGCGTCCGGCCGTCCTCGACGACCTTCGCCCCCTGGATCTTCGCGAGGTCCAGGTACGACGCGACCTTGTCGCGATGCTGCTTCGTGACGAGCGGGCCCATCTCGGCGCTGGGGTCCGTGCCGGGCCCGATCTTGATCTTGGGCAGCCGTTGCTTGATCGCCTCGACGATGGCGTCCCCTGCCCCACCGACCGCGACCACGGTCGCGATGGCCATGCAGCGCTCACCGGACGAGCCGTACGCGGCGGAGACCGCGGCGTCGGCCGCCATGTCGATGTCCGCGTCCGGCAGGACGATCATGTGGTTCTTCGCGCCGCCGAGGGCCTGCACGCGCTTGCCGTGCTTCGTCCCGGTCTCGTAGATGTAGCGCGCGATGGGCGTCGAGCCAACGAAGCTGACGGCCGCGATCTCCGGGTGCTCCAGGATGCGGTCCACCGCGACCTTGTCGCCGTTCACGACGTTGAAGACGCCTGCCGGCACGCCCGCCTCGGCGAGCAGCTCGGCGAGGTAGATCGCGGCCGATGGATCCTTCTCGGATGGCTTGAGGATGAACGTGTTGCCGCACGCGATCGCGTTCGCGAACATCCACATCGGGACCATCGCCGGGAAGTTGAACGGCGTGATGCCGGCGACGACACCGAGCGGCTGGCGGATCTGGTAGACGTCGACGCCGGTCGACACCTGCTCCGAGAACGCGCCCTTCATCAGGTGCGGCACGCCCGTCGCGAACTCGACGTTCTCGAGGCCGCGGGCGATCTCGCCCAGGGCGTCCGATGGGACCTTGCCGTGCTCCGCGGTCAGGTGGGCCGCGAGCTCCTTGCGGTGCTGATCGATCAGGTTCCGGATCCGGAACATGATCTCGGTGCGCTTCGACAGCGACGTGGCACGCCACGCCGGGAATGCCGATCGGGCCGCCGCGACCGCCTTGTCGACCTCTTCGATCGAGGCGAAGTCGACCTCGCGCGCAACCTTGCCGGTCGCGGGATCGAACACCGGGCCGCGCCGACCGGAGTTGCCGGCGACACGGCCGCCGCCGATCCAGTGCGGGACGGTGTCCGTCGCCGGGGTTGCGGCGAGGTCGGTCGTGGGTTCGGCGAGCTGGGTCATGGCGGGTCGTCCTCGGGCTGGCGAAATTGGGCGTCGGCAATGTTGGCGCCGTCGGCGATCGGCGTTGGTGGTCCCGACACTCTACCTCAGGCGGTCGTCGCGTCGGGATCCGCGACGGCTCCTGGCTCCGCGTTGGACGACCCGCGGGGGCGCCGGCTCAATGGCAGCCGCAGGCTCCGTTGCCGCGTTCGACTCCAAGTCGATGGCAGCCTCCGCCTCGGCGCGCGCCGCCTCGTCCGCGTCGAGCACCCCCGGCTCGACCGTCGCCGGCTCGAGCATTGCCGGTTCGAGCATCGAGACGTGCTGCGCGCCGAGCCGGCGGTGCGCCCGAGCCCGCTCGGCGAGGCCGGCCACGGCGACGAGCCCGACGGCCAGCGCGAGCAGCTGCTCGGTTCGGAGCACGCCAACCGTCGCTGGATCGCGCCACGAGAAGCCGACGACGAACCGCGCGACGCACCACAGGCCCAACGCAGCCCACATCGCGCCCCCGTCGCCACGCCGAATGAGCGGCAGGTACGACACGAGCCACAGCGCCACGATCGCCACGCCGATCGCGATCGCTTCGTAGGCCTGCGAGGGATGCGACGGCACGTCGGCGGCGAGGGACCCCCAGGGACCCGGTCCCGTGTAGGACGTTGCCCACGACAGGTCCGACGGCGACCCCTGGCCCGTGCCGCCGAGGATCCCGGCGAGCTTGCCGCCGGCGAGCACGAACAGCAGCGGCAGCGCCAGCGCATGCATCCATCGCCCGATCGGCGAGCCGAGCAGCCGCCCGATGACCGCGCCGGTGAGCAACCCCAGCGGCATGGCGAGGGTGAGCGTGAACCCACCCTGCGCGGGATCCGTGATCGCGTTCGGGTTCGCCTGGTAATAGGCGAGGTGATCGAGCACGTAGCCGAGCCGGCCACCCACGATCGCGCCGGGCACCGCACCGACGACCATGAAGATCAGGTCGTCGATCCTGAGCGCCGGTCCCGCGATGCGCTTGCCGAGCCAGACCGCCAGGACCAGCCCGACGAAGAGGACCAGCGCGAGCGCGATCGTCTCGAGCCGGACCGACGCCGTGTCGCTGATGACGACGACGGGATCGAACGAGAGCGTGAGAACCCCCAGCACGCGCCGAGTCTAGTCGCCGGGGTCCCGTCGGCGTGAGAGGATGCGCCGGTGGTGACGAGGCGACCGACGATCTTGATTGTCGCTGTGCTGCTCGCCGCGATGGCTTGCAACCCGGCGGCGCCCGCATCGCCGCCTGCCTCCTCCGCGTTGGAGGCTTCCCCCGCGTTCAGCCAGGCGGAGTTGGAGTCATGGATTCGGTTCCGCCGTGTCTATGGCCTCCGAGCAGACGCGCAGTTCGTGGCCGCGATGGCAGAAAACCCAGCCGCATCCAGGGACCCGTACCACGTACCACTGCTGCCAGATGAGGTTGATGCGGTCGCGAAGGCGGACACGTCAGCGCAAACCCTCCTCCCGATCGCGGTGGCGTATGCCGACGACTTCCCGGGGTTCGCGGGCGCCTGGCTTGAGCTCCCGCGAGTGGTTCTCGCATTCACGGAAAACACCGACGAGCGTCGGGGGGAGGCCGCGGGAATCTTTCAGGATCGCGTGATCGTCAGGGGCGCCCGATTCAGCCTCGACGACCTGCAGGCCTCCGTCCGAGCCATCCAGGTTGACCGCGCGTGGTTCGAGACGGTTGGGGCTCACCTCGTCGACGTCGGAGTCGACCCGATGCACAACGCGGTGAACGTGCACATTCGATTTCCCGATGCCGAAACCGAGGAGGCCGCCCGCAACCGGTACGGCGACACGGGCTGGATGTCCTTCACGTACGACGGACCGCCGCCGTGGCACGGCGCCTTCGGCAGCCTCGATGTTGCGATCGTCGATCCGGCGGGCAAGCCCGCAGTGGGCGATTGCGTCGTTGGATCCGTAGATCCAAGAGTTCAGGAGGAGCGGACGTCGTATGGCGCAGCAGGGCGATGCACGTTCGAGGAGCTGGCGTCGGTCACCTGGTCGCTTCGAATTGACTACGACATCGACGGCGAGCAACACGCCGTGTTTCGCGACTATGCAATTCCCGCAGACGGCGTGATCCGAGACACGGTCACCCTCGCGCCTTGATCAGCGGCGCAGTGGGCTCAATCAGGCGAGCTTGTCGACGAGCTCCCTGACCGCAGCGGCGGACTTCTGGAAGGCCGCGTTCTCGTCCGCGGACAGCTCGATGGTCATGACGCGCTGCAGGCCGCCCTCCCCGAGGACCGCCGGCACGCCGACGAACAGGCCGTCGACGCCGAACTCGCCCTTGAGCAGCACGGCGCATGGGAGCACGCGGCGGCGGTCGCGCAGGATCGCGTCGACCATCTCGAACGTGGAGGCGGCGGGCGCGTAGAACGCGGAGCCGGTCTTCAGGAGCGCCACGACCTCGGCGCCGCCGTTCGCGGTGCGGGTGACGAGCGCCTCGACGCGCTCCGGCGTCATGAGCTCCGTGATCGGGATGCCGGCAACGGTGGAGTAGCGCGGCAGCGGGACCATCGTGTCGCCGTGGCCGCCCAGCACGAAGGCATGGGTGTCCTCGACCGATACCCCCAGCTCCTCGGCAATGAACGTCCGGAACCGCGCCGAGTCGAGGACGCCGGCCATGCCGAGCACGCGCTCGCGCGGGAAGCCCGACGCCTGCATCGCGACATGGCACATGGCGTCGAGCGGGTTCGTGACCACGATGATCACGGCATTCGGGGACAGCGGCGCGGACGCGGAGACGACCGCGCGAACGATGCCCGCGTTCTTCGCGAGCAGGTCGTCGCGGCTCATGCCCGGCTGGCGCGCCAGCCCGGACGTGACGACGATCACATCCGAGCCCGCCGTGTCGGCGTAGTCGTTCGTGCCCGTGATGCGCGCGTCGTGGCCAACGACCGGCGCCGCCTCGGCGAGGTCGAGGCCCTTGCCCTGCGGCAGTCCCTCGACGATATCGACGAGCACGACGTCCGCCAGGCCGGCCTCGGCGATCCGCTGGGCCGTGGTGGCGCCGACATTCCCGGCGCCGATGACGGTGACCTTGTTGCGCACCATGAATCTCTCCTTCTGAGGCTCGGTCAGCCGGTCAACGCGCAAGGCGCAGGCGAGGACCGGAGCGAGCGCACGTGACGGTGCGTGAGCGAGGACCGCAGCCGGCAACGCCGAGCGTTGGCCGGATCACCGAGCCTCAGCCCTCGCCGGGGGCGGATCGCCTGCCGGTCGGGGTGCCGCCGACCTTCGCCGGCGCGGCCTCGCGGACGGCCGCGCTCACCCCGTCCGCGTAGGCCGCGAAGTTGTCATGGAACATCGCCGCGAGATTTGCCGCAGCGGCGTCATAGGCGTCCGGGTCCGACCACGTGTTCCGTGGCTGGAGGATCTCGGCGGGGACGTCGGGGACCTCCGTGGGCACGGCAACCCCGAAGACGGGATCGACGACCGTCGGAACGTCGCGCAGGGCGCCGCCGAGGGCGGCCCGAACCATGTTCCGGGTGTAGGTGATGTTCATCCGCTCGCCGGTGCCGTACGGGCCGCCGGTCCAGCCGGTGTTGACCAGCCAGACGGGCACGTCGTACTGCTCGAGGCGATCCAGGAGCAGCTGGGCGTACACGCCGGGGTGCCGAGGCAGGAACGGCGCACCGAAGCCGGCGGAGAACGTCGCGCTCGGCTCCTTCACGCCGACCTCGGTGCCGGCGAGCTTCGCCGTGTAGCCGCTGATGAAGTGGTACGCGGCCTGCTCGCGCGTCAGGCGCGAGATCGGGGGCAGGACGCCGAATGCATCGGCCGTAAGGAAGACCACGTTGCGCGGCGTGCCGGCGATGCCGGTGGGATCGGCGTTGCCGATGAAGTGAAGCGGGTACGCCGCACGCGTGTTCTCGGTGAATCGCTCGGAGTCGAGGTCGAGCTCGCGCGTGGCGGGATCGATGTCGACGTTCTCGAGGATGGTCCCGAAGCGCCGGGTCGTCGCGAAGATGTCGGGCTCGTAGGCGGGCGAGAGCCGGATCGTCTTCGCGTAGCAGCCGCCCTCGAAGTTGAAGACGTAGTCGCTGCCCCAGCCGTGCTCGTCATCGCCGATGAGGGTGCGCAGCGGGTCCGCGGACAGCGTGGTCTTGCCCGTGCCCGACAGGCCGAAGAAGACGCACGAGTCGCCCGCCTCGCCGACGTTGATCGAGGAGTGCATCGGCAGCACGCCCTCGTCGGGCAGCAGGTAGTTCATGACCGTGAAGGCGGACTTCTTGATCTCGCCGGCGTACTTCGTGCCGACGATGATGATCTCCATCCGCTGCAGGTGGACGAGGATCGCCGTGGTGCTGCGGGTGCCGTCGGTCGCCGGATCTGCCTCGAACGAGGGCACGTTGATGATCGTGAAGTTCGGGGCGAAGCTCGCGAGGTCCTCGGCGGTCGGCCGGCGGAACAGGTTGCGGGCGAAGATGCTCGCCCATGCGGTCTCCGTGTAGACCCGGAGGGAGCGGCGATGGGTCGGATGGGCGCCGATGAACAGGTCCTGGCTGTACAGCCGACGATCCGCGACGTAGTCCATCAGCCGCCCGCGGAGCTTGTCGTAGTGCGCCTCGGTGATCTCGTGGTTGACATCGCCCCACCAGACCTTCGATTCGCTCGACGGCTCGCGGACGATGAACTTGTCCTTCGGCGAACGCCCGGTGTGCGTGCCGGTCGACACGACGAGCGGCCCCTCCGCGGCGATCATCCCCTCGCCGTCGCGCACGGCGGCCTCGTACAGGGAAGCCGTCGAGAGATTGGCGACGATCTTGCCGGCCCGCACGCGCGTGGCGGGGTGGCCGGCGCGCGGACTGGGGGTGGAAGTGGTGGATTGACGAACCGCGGTCATCAGGGGGTCGGTCTCCTGCTCGGGCGACCGGGCGGCTCGCCGACGATCGTCGGCCGCTCCGGACACCGTGCTTCGATCCGACCGGCCGCGCGTGACATCGGGACGAGCCCGATGGGAGTCGGCTTCCGCAGTCGTTGTTGCCGGGGATGCTACCACTCCGCAACCTTGGCAGGATCCCTCGAAGGTCATGCCACGTTGCAGTAGGGTGACGGGGCGTTTGTTGATGGCCACGGGGTCGCGCGTTCGATATCCTGCCAACGGCAGTTCCCCGCACGAGAGAGTGAGCCGCAGATGCAGCGCCTGCTCCAGGTGGTTCTGAGCGCTTGGCGCGAAGCCGAGCGGGTGGCGTCCGAACGACCCGACGCGTCACGTGAGCACGCCGCAGCGCTGATCGCGGCGGACCGATTGAAGGGCCTGTACGGCGAGCTCGTCGCCTCGGCGAAGGCCGATGACGATCGCGATGCCGTGGAATCAGCTGCTACCTCGGAGCTCGGCACCTCGATCTGATCCGGCGGTTCGGGGACCGGCGAGGAGCGACCGAACGCCCCGACAAGGCCGTCCCTACGAGTTGTCGAGCGCCTGCGCGAGATCCGCGATGAGGTCGGCCGCGCCTTCGATCCCAACCGAGAGGCGGACGAGTGCCTCCGGGACCTCGAGGTGGGAGCCGGCCACGGACAGGTGCGTCATCACGGCAGGGAGCTCGATGAGCGATTCGACCCCGCCGAGCGATTCCGCGAGCGTGAAGATCTTCGTGGTCTCGCAGACGGCGACCGCGCGCTCGCGAGCAGTGCGGCCACCGCGCGCCGCCGGGACGAACGAGACCATGCCCCCGCCCGCCCGCATCTGCTGCTGCGCGCAGGCCGCCTGCGGGTGCGCGTGCGGCCCGTTGGCGAGGCCCGGATACGACAGCCACTCGACATCGTCGCGGCTCGCGAGGTAGCTCGCGACCTCCGACGCGTTTGCGTTGTGCCGCCCGACCCGCAGCGGCAGCGTGCGCAGCCCGCGCAGCGCGAGGAAGCAGTCGAACGGGCCGGGCACGCCGCCCATCGCGTTCTGCAGGAACCGCAGCCGCTCGGCGACGGCGGGGTCGCGGGTCACCGCGACGCCCAGGATCGTGTCGCTGTGGCCGGCGAGGTACTTGGTAGCCGAGTGGAAGACGATGTCCGCGCCGAGATCGAGCGGGCGCTGGAGGATCGGCGAGGCGAAGGTGTTGTCGACCACGATCAACGGCCGCGGGCCGTCGCCGAACCGCTCCCGGACCACCTGCGCCGTTGCCCGGATGTCGACCACCTTGAGCAGCGGGTTCGTGGGGCTCTCGAACCAGACGAGGCGCGTACGGTCCGTCAGCGCCTCCCACAGCGATTCCGGATCGCCGGCGAGGTTCGCGTACTTCGTGCTGACGCCGTTCGGCCTGCGGACCTTCTCGAGGTACCGGAACGTGCCGCCGTACACGTCGTCGCCGACGACCACCTCGGTATCCGGTCCCGCGAGCTCCGAGATGGCGGCCGTGGTCGCGGAGCCGGATGCGAAGGCGATCCCCTCGCCGCCGCCCTCGAGCGCCGCCACGGCCCGCTGGAACCGGTCGCGCGTCGGGTTCTTCGACCGGGCGTAGTCGTAGTCGTCGATCGGCCGGCCGACGCCCTCCTGGCGATACGTCGAGGTCTGGTAGATCGGCGGCGACACCGCGCCGGTGAGCGCGTCCGGCTCCTGGCCGGCGTGGACGGCGAGCGTCTCGAGCGTCAGGTTCGGGTCGAGGTCCTCGGGTCGCATCGTCCCTGATCATCGCAGAGTCCCCCGTCACGAGTTACCCCGGCGTGACTGTGGCGTTACCTCGCTCCGCAACCCTCGTCACGGGTGATCCCGGATGAGGAGCTGCACGTGCTGGGAACGGACATCGGAACGAGGCCTGCCGAGGCTCGATCGTTCGGGCTGACGGGTCGGGAGCGAGAGGTGCTCGCCCATGTCGAGCAGGGCCTGACCAACGCAGAGATCGCGCGCCGGATGCGGATCGCCCGGCCGACCGTCGGGCGCCACCTGTCGAACGCGATGGCCCGGCTCGGCGCCGAGAGCCGGGCGCACGCGGTCATCCTCGCCAACCCGGTCCGCCACCTGCCGGAGGCGGCGCCTGCCGTGGGCCCGGAGGCCCGGGCCCTGATCGGCCGCATCGCGGCCGGCGAGACGCTCGCGGAGGCGGCGCATGCGCTGCACCTGTCGCGTCGAACCGCCGACCGACGCCTCGCCCACGTGCGTCGCGCGCTCGGCGCGGACCGGACGGTTGTTGCCGTCGTGCGGGCCCGCGGGCTCGGCTGGCTCGGCTGACGCCGGCTCGAGCGCGGCGCATCCCGGGCCGCGCGCTCCCGCGCTAGCCGTGCGCCTCGAACGTGCCCTTGACTGACACGTCCCCGGTCGACGCTCCCGAAGCGAGGATCGCGAAGTTGGTCGGGCAGTCGAAGGATCCGCTCGCCGACAGGGCATCGACCTTCACGTCGCTCGTCGCGCACGCCTCGGTCGGCGATGTCGTCACCTGCGCGGACGTGAACACCGCGGTGAGCTCGCCCTGGGTGATCGTGATGGCCAGGGCCCCTTCGGCCCCGCTCGTCGGCAGGAAGTACAGGATGGTCTCGTCCGTCCCACCGAAGTGACTGAGCGGCGGCGAGAATGCGATGTCGATCGTCTTCGACACGGGTGCGCCGATCTCGATGTGACCGGTGCCATGGGACGTGTCGACGGAGCCGTTGCCGCCCGTCCCGCCGTCGCCGCCGTTGTCCTGGGTGGGCTCGGTTCCGCCGTTCCCGCCGCCGTCCTGTGTCGCGACGGGTTGCTGCGTCGCACCGCCGGCCCCGCCGGGGCCCTGCGTCGCCGCGCCGGGGCCCTGCGTCGCCGCGCCGCCGCCGCACGCCGCGACGAGCGCACCGACCATGATCAGACTCGTCAGCGACCTGTGCACCGTCATGGGTCCTCCTCGACGATCGAATGACCGGGGCCTCGAGGTCGATCTCGAGCGCCGGGAGGACCTTGGCAGGGCCGCGTAACGCGGCGGTCACGTTCGGGTAATGCGCTCCTCGGGTGGCCAGGTCGTCTCGAAGACCAGCTCGAGACCGTCGATCTCGTCCATCTGCTCGCCGACCTGCTCGAACCCGAAGCCGGCGGCGAGCCGAAGGGAGGGCTCGTTCGTCGGGGAGATCGACGCGACGAAGCGCCGGATGCCGTGCTCGCGATGCGCCCAGTCGAAGAGCGCTGCTGCCGCCTCGCGCGCCATCCCCTGGCGCCGGTACGCCGGCTCGACCTTGTAGCCGATCTCGAGGCGGCCATCGCCGTCCGGTGGGCCGTGGAACCCGACCGAGCCGATCACGTGGCGCTGCCCTGCCTCGTCGCGCACGACGATCGCCCGCCCGAGCCACGGACGGATCGTCGGGTCCTCGGCGAGCTGGGCGAGCCGGTAGCGCAGGAAGTCGCGCAGGTAGTCGGGCATGTCCTCGGGCACCGACGCGCCGATCTCTGCCGCCGCGGCGGCGACGTCGTCCCGGGCGAGGGCCTCCATGAACGGCACCGTCATCGAGACGAGCTCGAGGCGCGCCGAGTGGATCGAGGGGACCGCGCCGTCCAGGTGGTTCGCTCCGGTCAGTCGGGCCGCTGGCCGCGGTGGGCCAGGAACTCGAGCAGGTCGAGCTTCGTGACGACGCCCGCCGCGCGGCCCGCGGACACGGCAACCGCGGCCGGGGCGCCGCCCGACAGCAGCGCGAAGGCGTCATCGAGCGACGCGCCGAGGTCGATCGCGGGCAACGGCCGGTCCATGATCTCGCCGACGGTGCGTTCGACGACGGCCGGATCGCGATACGCCCGATCGAGCAGGCCCTTCTCGCTCACGGACCCGACGATGCCCTCGACCTCGTCGCCCTCGGGCCTCTCCGACACGGGCAGCTGGCTGATCCCGAACTGCTGGAGCTGGTCGATCGCCGAGCCGACCCGATCCGTCGTCCGGGCGAGGACGACCGCAGGCCGTCCCGCATCGCGGTGCCGGGCGCGAAGGAGCTCCGATACCCGGACGATGCCGCCGGCCGACGCCAGCAACCCGTTCGCACGCATCCATTCGTCGTTGTAGAGCTTCGAGAGGTAGTTCCGGCCGCCGTCCGGGAAGATCACGACCATCACGGCCTCGCGCGCGGCCGCGCCACGCTCGTGCATGATCCGGCGCGCCTCGTCGAGCGCGGCCACGACGGCCGTCCCGCACGACTCACCGGCGAGGATCCCCTCCTCGCGGGTCACGCGGCGCGCCATCGCGAACGCATCGCGATCGGAGACGCGGACCCAGCGGTCGACCATTGCCTTGTCGTAGGTGCCCGGAAAGAAGTCCTCCCCGACCCCTTCGGTGAGGTACGGCCGCGCGGTGTCGCCGCTGAGCACGGAGCCTTCCGGATCGCCGCCGATGACGACGATGTCCGGCTTCTTCGTCCTGAGGTAGCGGGCGGTGCCGGTCACGGTGCCACCCGTGCCCACGCTCGCGACGAAATGCGTGATCCGGCCCTCGGTCTGCTCCCAGATCTCCGGGCCGGTGGTCGCCTCGTGCGCGGTCGGGTTCTCCTGGTTCCAGTACTGGTCGGGCTTGAACGCGCCGGGGATGTCGCGCGCCAGACGGGCCGCAACCGAGTAGTAGCTCTCCGGCGATTCGGGCTCGACGTTCGTCGGGCACAGCACGACCTGCGCGCCGTACGCGCGGAGGAGCGACTGCTTCTCGGGCGACTGCTTGTCGGCCATCACGAAGATGCACCGATAGCCCTTCAGCGCCGCGGCGATTGCGAGGCCGTGGCCGGTGTTGCCGGACGTGGGCTCGACGATCGTGCCGCCGGGCTTGAGCAGGCCGGCGCGTTCGGCGGCCTCGATCATCGGCAGCCCGATCCGGTCCTTGACGGAGCCGCCGGGGTTCATGGTCTCGAGCTTCGCCAGGATGAGCGGCTGGTCGTCGAGCGGCCCGAGGTCGCGGGCCGGGATGCGCGTCAGCCGGACGAGCGGCGTGTGGCCGACGAGGTCGAGGATGGATTCGGCGTACTGCATGCGCGGCGAGGATACCCGCGTCACTCGTGGTCCAGCGGGCCGGGCCCGAGGAGCAGCCACGTCAGGCGGCGGCGGAACCGGCGTGGATGCGTCGGCGGGTCCACCGTCTGCGGGTACAGCGCTTCGACCGCCGGACCGATCCGGGCCGCGAGGGCATCGGAGACGCGGCGCGCGAGGGCGAGCTCCTCGCGCGAATCCGGATCCGGCAGGACGCCGTCCCATGCGTCGCCGAGCAGCTCGCGGGCGGAGGTCGCCGGCAGGACGCGGGAGGCCAGCCGGCGGCCGAGGTACAGCTCCTCCGTGCCCGCCATCGCCAGCGGCACGATCGGCGCGCCGGTCCGCAGCGCGATGAGGGCCGCGCCCGGTCGGAACGGGCCGAGGCGACCCGCGGGGCCGTTCACGGTGCCCTCGGGCATCTGCACGAACACGGCGCCGGCATCGACGACGGCTCGTGCGGACCGCACGTGGCCCGCGATTCCCACGCCACCGCGCCACACCGGGAGCAACCCGCCGAGCCGATGGATGAGCGCCTCGCGCCAGCGCGAGGTGAACGTCGATGGCCCGCTGCCGAGGAACCAGCAGCGCGGCTGCGCGGGCACGGCGTGCATCGCCACGAACGGGTCCATCCACCCGCGGTGGGCGCCGGCGATCAGCAGGTAGCCGCCGCGCGGCAGGTGCTCCTGACCGGAGGTCGAGATCCGGAACCGGAACGCGCCGAACAGCACGAACCGGACGAGCAGGCGAACGAACCGGTAGAGGATCGAGGCGCGGGCCTCGGGTGGGCGCCCCAGCCAGTCCAGGCCTTCACGGGCGCCGCCGCGTCCGGCCGCGAGCTCCTGCGGGCGAACTCGGGCGCGCGGCCGCCGGTCGCGCGACCGTTGGCCGTCCGTCAACCGGGCGATCGACCGCCTGTCGCGTCGTCGCGCGAGCGCTGGGCGGCATCGAACTCGGCGAAGTCGTCGCCGGCGTCATCGGCAGCGTCGATGTCGCGAGGCTCGCCGGCCGCCTCGACCTCAAGCGCCACGAACGCCGGCATCGGCTCGAGGATCGGCGCGTGCTGCAGCCGGCGGATCACGAGCATCGCGATGCCGAGGACCGCGAAAGCCGCTCCGAACAGCTGGGCCGTCGGGATGTCGGCGAGGCGCCAGTTGTTGATCCGCAGGAACTCGACGAGGAACCGTACCCCGCCGATCCAGATGAACATGATCGCGCCGAGGTCACCGACCCGGAGCCACGGTCGGGGCCGGCTGGCGAGCCAGAGGAGGGTCGCGGCGCCGAGCAGGCCGGACAGCGACTCGTAGAGGAACAGCGGCTGGAAGTGCGTCGTTGCGAGCGGGAACGTCTCGCACGGATACTCGACGACCCGGTGCGCGCAGTCGATCGCGATGCCCCAGGGCAGGTTCGTGGGCGGGCCGTACAGCTCCTGGTTGAAGAAGTTGCCGACTCGTCCCGCCGCCTGCATCACGAAGATGCCGGTCGCGACGATGTCCGCCCAGCGCCAGGCCGAGAGGTGCCAGCGCCTCGCGAGCACGAGGAACGCGAGGCCGCCGGTGATGAGCCCGCCGAAGATTCCGAGCCCGCTGTACGGCGGCAGGATGATCTTGATCGGGTCGTTCGCGTACAGCTGCCACTGGTCGATGACGTGGTACAGCCGGCCGCCGATCAGCGCGGCGATGGCCACGATGATGATCCCGTTGCCCACGATCCGGGTGTCCTGGCCGAAGACGCGGGCCTGCCGGGTCACCGCCCAGTACGCACCCGCGATGCCGACCGCGTAGGCAATCCCGTACCAGTACAGGGAGAAGGGGCCGAGCTGCAGTGCGACCGCGCTCGGCGTCCAGTCGATCATCGCATCGGAGTGTAGGAGTTTCGCCCTATCCTTCGGCCCGATGGCGGAATTCCAGTGGTGGCTGCTCCTCGTGGGCCTCGTCGCCGGCGGCGGGCTCGTCGCGATCGTGTCCATGGATTCCCGGCGCAACGAGGAGGACCTCGCCGACGCGGAGCGCCGCGCCGAGGCGACCTGGATCGCCGATCGTCTCTACGCCCAGGATCCGGCGCTCGATCCGGACACGGTCGAGGCGGTGCTGCGGATCCACCGGGAATACCTGTCGCTGCCGGCGCCGGACCGCCTGGTCATCGACGGCCGCGCGCACCACCTCGACGGCCGGCCGCTGGAGGACGCCGCGGACCTCGTCCCCGCGAGCTCAGACGGCGACCCCGATGAGGTTGCCGACGAGGTAGGTGACGGTCGCGGCGGCCGCGCCGATGAGGACCTGCCGCCCGCCTGAGAAGAGCAGGCTTCGGCCGGTCAGCAGGCTGACACCGGAGCCGACCGCGAACAGCGCGGCCGCGGACAGGACGATCGACAGCCAGAACGCGGTGCCGCCGGCGGCGAGCAGGTACGGGATGACCGGAACGGCCGCGCCGACGCCGAACGCCACGAACGACCCGGCGGCCGCACCCCAGGCCGAGCCCAGCTCGTCCGGGTCGAGCCCGAGCTCCTCCCGGATCAGGGTGTCGAGGGCGTGCTGGGGATCCGCGAACATGCGGGCGGCGATCGTGTTCGCCTCGTCCTCCGTGAACCCCTTGGCCCGGTAGACGAGGGCCAGCTCGGCCTGCTCCTCCTCGGGCATCGCTTCGAGCTCCGCCCGCTCGAGCGCGATCTGGCGCTCGAACAGCTCCCGCTGCGACTGCATGGAGATGTACTCGCCGGCAGCCATCGAGAACGCGCCCGCCAGCAGCCCGGCAATGCCCGCCAGCAGCACGAACGGGCCTTCGCCGCCGGACGCGCCCGCGATGCCCATCACGAGCGCCAGGTTCGAGACCAGGCCGTCCGAGACGCCGAAGATCACCGCGCGCAGCGTTCCGGACCTCCCGGCGCGGTGCCAGCGCTCGCGCTCCGCGATATCGGCGGGACGCCGCGCGGGATGGGCGGCGCCGGGATCGCTGAGGCGCAGCCAGATCTGGGCGTGCTCGCGCTCGTCGGCGGCGATCTGTTCGACCTCCGGCGCCGCCTGCGCGTTGTACGTCTGCTCCTCGTCGCCCTCGAGGGCCTGGACGAGGTCGCGCACCGCGTGGGTCCCGAACAGCCGGGCGATCACGAGGATGGTCCGGATCCGGAGGCGCGCGCCGCCCGGCTCGGGGACCGTCGCACCGAGCTCGCGCAGCTTCGTCGCCCAGACCTCGGCATGGCGACGTTCGTTGCCCGCGATGGTCCGGAACGCGTCGGCGCGGCGCGCATCCGTCTCGATCGAGGCGAGGCCGTCGTAGAGGACGATGGCGTCACGTTCGAGCTTGAGGTTCTCGAGGCTCTGGGCGACGTCGATGGGTGCCATGCCCCGAATCGTAGCCGCGGCTCGAATTGCCGCGAGGGCCGTTCGACCCTCGCCACCGACCCTACAATCCGCCGCGATGGCAACCCCTCCGCTGCGGTGGTTCGGCGCCGACGACGTGGTCGCCTCGATGCCGCCGCTCGAGGAGCGGCTCCGGCTCGCGGAGAAGACGATGGTCGCGCTGGCGACGCCGGGCGCGAGCCAGCTGCCGCCGAAGATCGCGATCCACCCGCGCGCCACCGATTCGTTCGTGCACGCCATGCCGGCCCACCTGCGCGACGCGGACGCGGCGGGTGACCTCGTCGGCATGAAGTGGGTCGCCGGCTACGCGACCAACACCGCCCTCGGGCTGCCCGGCATCTCCGCGGTCGTCGTCCTCAACGATCCCGAGACAGGGCTGCCGGTCGCAATGCTGGACGGCGCACCGATCACCGCCGAGCGGACCGCGGCGGTGTCCGGGCTCGCGGCCCGGCGGTTCGGCCCGCAGGCAGGGCCGGATGGCTGGCCCGCGGATCGTGCCGTCCACGTCGCGATCATCGGTGCGGGCGTGCAGGGCCACTCCCACGTGCCGGTGTTCGGCGGCGTGCTGCCCGGCTGCACCCTCCACCTGTTCGACCGGGACCCGGCGCGAGCCGAGGCGCTGGCCCGAACGGCCGGCGCCACGCCGGGCATCGGCGAGGTCGTCGTCCACGCTGCCGCGCGTGAGGCGGTGGAGTCCGCCGATCTCGTGCTCAGTGCCGCGTCCTTCGGGCCGGCGAGCGAGCGCCAGCAGATGACGAACGACTGGCTGCGGCCCGACGCGACCGTCATCCCGATCGACTACGCGACGTACTGCAACGCCGCGGTCGCCCGGGACGCGGCACTGTTCCTCGTCGACCAGCGTGAGCAATATCTCGCCAACCGCGACGCGGGCAACTTCGATGGCTACCCGGACCCGATGGCGACGATCGGCGAGGCCATCCTCGCCGGCACGACGCGGCCGGCCGGCCGGGTCGTGGTGACCCACCTCGGCGTCGGGCTGTCCGATCTCGTCTTCGCCGACGCCATCGTCCGCGCCGCGATCGCGGCCGGGCGGGGCACGGTGCTGGCCCGCTAGGAGGATCGCTGTGCGACGCGTCGGCCGCCTGATCTCGGGGCTCATCCAGCTCGTCGCCATCGTCGTGATCCTCGCCATCATCGCCCTGGTCGTGATGGGCGCCATCACGACCCGACGTGGCTGGCCGCAGACCACCGGCACCCTCGTCGTCAAGGGACTCCATCACCCCGTGACCGTGATCCGCGACGGCGCCGGGATCATTCAGATCTCCGCCGACGACCCGCACGACCTGTTCCTCGCCCAGGGCTATTCGCACGCCCAGGAGCGGATGTGGCAGATGGAGATCTCCCGCCGGATCGGGGCGGGGCGGCTGTCGGAGCTGTTCGGCGCCGGACAGGTCGACAGTGACACCTACATCCGGACGCTCGGCTGGCGCATCGCGGCCCAACGCGATCTCGATGCGATGTCGGCGGACACGAAGGCCATCCTGCAGGCCTACAGCGACGGGGTGAACGCCTGGATCGCCGAGCATGACGGCCAGCTCTCGACGCCGTTCGTGGTCGCCGGATTGAAGGCCGGCATCGGCGGCATCGGCGGCTATGCGCTCGAGCCGTGGACGCCACTCGACACCGCGACCTGGCAGAAGGTGCAGGCATATTCGCTCGGCGGCAACCTCGATTCGGAGATCTTCCGGTTCCTGGCCGATGCCCGGCTCGGCGATCCCGCGAAGACCGACGAGCTCTTCCCGGCGTACGACCCGACCAGGCCGATCATCACGACGACGAGCGCGATCGGCGATGGTGGTGCGAACCCGGGACCGGGCGAGCCGGGACCCGACGTGCCGGGCGATGCGCCGACCGCTGCGCCGGGGGCGTCGCCCTCCGCCGTTTCGGCCGACGAGGCCACGGCGCTCGCGGACCTTGCCCATCTCGGCGACTCGATCAGCAGCCTTGCCGGGTTCGACCTCGGCGGCGGCCTCGCCGGGGACCACGGCGTGGGCTCGAACAACTGGGTCGTCGCGGGTTCGAAGACGCTGAGCGGCAAGCCGCTGCTCGCCAACGACCCGCACCTCGGCTTCGGGATGCCATCGGTCTGGATCATGAACGGCCTGCACTGCCGGGTCGTCTCCGACAGCTGTCCCTGGGACGTGGTCGGCGTGAGCTTCCCCGGCGCCCCGGCGGTCATCCTCGGCCACAACGCCCGCATCGCGTGGGGCGCGACGAACGTTGGCCCGGATACGCAGGACCTGTACCGCGAGACGCCCGATCCGGCGGATCCGAAGGGCCACTACCTGTACAAGGGGACGTCCGCGCCGTA
>DASSHR010000280.1:0-8609 GCA_035692745.1 Candidatus Limnocylindrales bacterium
GCGCGCGGTTCGTGGTGCAAGCCGTCACCACGATCACGGCCCGCGCCGGAATCGAAACGAGGGGCGGGCCGATGGCCCGCCCCTCTCCAGGTGTGCGCCCAGGCGGAGCCTAGGGAGCGGCGAAGTAGTCGAGCGTGCGACCCATCAGGGTGGCCTTGTCGGCCGCCGTGCCATACGCCTCGAACGGGAAGGCGAGGAACACGACCTTGTAGCCGTCGACGGCGACGGTCAGCCCGTCGGGCGCCGCGCTGTCGTCGGTGAACGCGGCTTCGGCGGGCCCGATCAACGTGATCTGGTCCTCGAAGTTCGCGCCCAGGACGGAGTGGTCGAGCGTGACCGTTCCGATGAGGCCGGTGACCGGATTGCCGACCACGCCGTGCACCGCCGCGGTCGCCTTGTCGTTCTGGGCCTCGCTGCCGTCCCAGTCGATGTGCAGGTACGTCTGCACGAAATCGGTCGTCCCGGCGGCCTGGTCCAGGATGTCCTGGCCCGACATCAGCAGCCGTCCGCCGCCATCGAGGAAGGCGGCCAGCTCCGATTCGTACGGACCGAGCGGAGCCGGGTAGCTGTTGCCGGTAAACCAGACGACGTTGTCGTGGGCCGCGAGGTACGAAGCCGGGATCTCCGGATTCTCCGCGAGGTCCCAATAGGCGTACTCGAAGGTGTTCGCCTGCAGCGCGTCCTCGTAGTACGACGCCGAGTCGACAGGATCGTTCGTGTCGTTGTCCACGAGGAGCGTGCCGAACTGTGCCGCCATCGAGGTCAGGGTGGCGGAGCCGCTGACCGAGGAGTCGGCCACGGAGGTCGCCGTGAACGTGGTGTCGTTCGTGGCCTGCTCCGCGGCGTCTGCCGGGACGTCGACCTGCACGCAGACGTCGACGGTGTCGCCGGCGGACACGTTCGCCGTCGTCGTCAACGGCGTCGTGCACGTTGCGTCGAACACCGCGGCCGACCAGCTTCCGCCGGACGTTGAGACCGCGTACGCGTCGTCCTGGTAGCCGGTGTTCGTGAGGTGCTCGATGAACGTGGCGCTGTCGCCGTCCCGCGCGCCTTCAACACCGGCTGTCGGGGACAGCCGGAGGCCGTGCGCGGGGGCGATCGGCGTCGTGTGCGGGCTGCCGGTGGTCAGCGTCCCGCTCGCGTTCTTGACGACGATGCCGTCATCCACGATGGCCGTGACGGAGCTCGCCAGGCCAGGGTCGATCGTTGCGTCGAACGTCAGCGTCACGCTCCCGCCGGCGGGAACGGACAGGCCGTCCCAGTGGAGGGTCTTGCCACCCAGGTAGCCACCGTTGCCGATGTTGCCGACCGAGGTGTGCGCCGGAACCGGATCGGTCACGGAGACGCCGGTGGCGGCCGCGTTGCCGATGTTCCGGAGGGTGATGGTGTAGTGGATGGTGCTTGCCGGACCGACCGGCGTGCCGTCGTCGGCCTTCGAGACGATCAGCGCCGGTCGATGCGTCGAGTTGCCGAGCGTGTACGCCCCGCGCCCGTGGGTGCCGGCGACGAGGACGCCGTTGGTGGAGTCGAGATCCAGCTGCCAGACGGAGACCTTCGGCATCGCGCTGCCGAGGTTGAACCACTTCTGGCCGCCGTTGCTCGTGAAGAACGCGCCGACGTCGGTGCCGACGTACAGCGTGTTGGCGTCGGCCGGGTCGAGGACGATGCTGTTGACCGGAGCATCCGGCAGGTTGCCGGTGATGTCCTTCCAGTGCGCCCCGCCGTCCGTGGTGGCGAACACGTGGCCGCTGTTGCCCGGCGTCGCCGGCCCGAAGCCGCCGTACGCGACGTAGGCGATTCGCCAATTGGAGCGGTCGACCGCGAACTGATCGACCGGGCGGTCCGGGAGCGTCCCGACGCCGACCCGGTGCCAGGTCGGGTCCTCGGCCGTGACCGCGTCCGGGCTGACCTGGACCCAGCCTTCGTCCGTGCCCGCATAGACGCCGTCACCGCCGTCGGCGACGCCGATCGCGCTGATGAGACAGCCGCGGCCGCCATTGGCAGCGGTGCCCGTGCAGCCGCTCGTGAGATCGTCGCTGATGGGCTCCCAGGTCACTTCGCCGGCCGTCGCCGCTTCGCCGTTGTTCGTTCGATACATGCGATACGTACCGAGGAACAGCTGGTTCACGTCGCCGCGGTTCTGGACCCACGGGATGTAGAACTCGGAGCGGTCATTGAGGTTGATCCCGCCATCGATCGGCTCATTGCCGAAGAACGTGTTCGTCTCCGACGGGTCGTAGCGATAGGGTGAGATGGAGAAGTACGTGCCGAAGACATACGCCGGCACGGTCGGGTTGCCGGTGTTGGGCGTCGTCTGGTCGACGATCACCTGGCCACCGTCACCACTGGCCTGGTCGAACCAGCGGGCGTTGGCAACCGACTTGCGAAGGGTGCCGTTGTCCTGCGTGCCGCCCCAGTACTGCCCGGGAACGAGCGGCACGGTCGCAATGGAGCTGAACTGCCCGATCGCCAAACCGGTCGCATGGATCAGCGAGGCGGTGTTGGGATTGACCGTTCCGTTCAGGTTCTGCCAGTCGGCGGTCGAAAGCGGCGGGAGGGGCGAGCCGTTGCGGCCACCGCTGGTGTGGGAGTCCCAGACGCCGCCATCGTTGCCGATCGCGACGTGCGTCGTGTCGTTCGCCTGGTAGGCAAACGCATGGAAGTCGGGATGCAGGTCGTAGCCAAGGTTCCGCCACGTGGCGCCACCGTCGGTCGAGCGGTACACGCCACCTGACTGCGGGCTGTTGTTGTAACCGTACGACCCGAGCACGAAGACCACATTCGGGTTCGTCGGATCGGGCTGCGTCTCGTTGTCGTAGAAGCACTGCGTGCCGCAGTAGTTCGCGATCGAGTTCGTGCCGCTGCCGTTCGCGGTCTGCGCCCAGCTGGCGCCGCCGTCGGTCGACTTGAAGACGCGCGCCGTGTGGTACGTGTCGGACAGGTCGAACCAGTCGAAGCCGCTGTACAGCGTGGCGTTGGCGTCGCCGGCCGGATGGGAGATGCCGAGGGAGAACCGGGTGCCGCCCTCGAGGAAGTTGCCGGCCGGCAGGCCGGTCATCGACAGCGCCCAGGTTTGGCCGCCGTCGGCGGACTTGTAGATGCCGTCACCCCAGAAGGATGCAAACAGGACGCTGGGGTTCTGCGGGTCCATGACGAGGTCGGTGGCGCCGTGGATCTCGTTCGTGGTCCCCTTGCGCAGGGTCCACGTCGTGCCGCCGTCCGTCGACTCATAGACGCCGTACGGCGTGGCGGTCGGGCTGCTGGTGCGGTGGTTGCCACCACGGCCGCGCACGGTCGAGGCGTACACGTGCTGGGCGTTGGTCGGGTCGACGGCGATGTCGGACACGGCCTGGCCGGTGAAGAGCGTGGACACGTGCGCCCAGGTGACGCCGCCGTCGGTCGAGCGGTAGAAGCCGTCGCCGTAGTAGCTGTCACCTGACAGTGCCGCTTCGCCGGAGCCCATGTAGACGATGTCGCCGTCGCTCGGGGCGATGGCGAGCGCACCGACCGACTGGGTGTCCGCCGCGTTGCTGCGGGGCGTCCACGTCCCGCTGTCGGCGTCGTACGTCCAGACACCGCCCTGGGCAGCGCCGAGGATGATCGTGCCGTCGCTGCGGATGGCGAGGGCGCCAACGCGGCCGGCGACCGCCTGGAAGGTGTTGCTCGTCCGGCCGACCTGCACGATCGGGTTGGGGCCCTGCTGGACCCACGCGCCGCCGCGCGTCGCGCCCGCGGGAGCCGCCTGCCCGAGGGCGTCGGCCTGCTTGCGGGCCTTGCCGCGAAGGGTTGCCGCTTCGGTGATCGACAGCGGCGAGTCCCCGCCCAGGAGACGACTCAGGTAGTAGGCGTCCCGGAGCTTCTCGATGCCCTCCTGCGTCTCGTCGGCTCCGCGGAACTCATCGGCGATCTCGCCCTTGGGCGTCAGGAGAACGGGGGTGTCGTCCACGGGTGGAGCGGCCGATGCCGCGCCGATCATCGAGATCGGGAGCATCAGGAATGCGGCGACAACGGCGGCGAGCCGTGACCGCCTCGTGGGCAGTCGACCTGACATGCGTTCCTCCTCCATTGGCGCGCTGGCAGGCGCGCTCGAACCGGAGCATTCGTTCCGCGTCACGCACCGTGGCGCAGCCGGACGGTCAGATGGCGATCGGCGATTCCTCCTTGCGTGCGCGCAGACCCAGACGGGCGCGAGCAGCGGTCGGGAACGCGCATCGGACGCCCAGCGGGTCGTGCCTCTTCCAGGCACATCCGATCGCGGTGGTTCCGGGGCCCCTGCACCACTGGCAATCGGCGACGCATCGCCGATCCGGTGACGTGGCCCGAGGGTAATCCGGCGCCCGGGCATGGCCGGTTTCGATTCCGACATCGTCATGTCGTTCTGCATTGCAGATCCGTGGCTTCCCGCCAACGTCGCATTGCAGGCCTGTCTCCCGCGCACATGCCGCACCATGTGCGCGTGGAATCCACGGTCCTCCTCGCCGGCGGCGTGGGCGGTGCGCGCCTCGCGCACGGCCTGCAGGCCCATCTCGATGCGCAGCTGACGGTCATCGTGAACACGGCGGACGACACGGAGCGCCACGGCCTCCTCGTGTCGCCCGATCACGACACGGTCATGTACACGCTGGCCGGCGTCGACAACCGCGAGTGGGGCTGGGGCATCGCGGGCGAGACGTTCGCCGCCGCGGAGATGCTGGAGCGCTACGGCGAGCCGTCATGGTTCCGGCTCGGTGATCGCGACCTGGCGACCCACGTCGTGCGCACGGCGCGCCTCCGTCGCGGGGATCGGCCAACGCAGGTCGCGCTCGACCTGCAGCGCGCGCTCGGCGTGCGCGCGACGATCCTGCCGATGTCCGATTCGTCGGTCCGCACCGAGGTCCGTACCGACGACGGCTGGCTCGAGTTCCAGGAGTACTTCGTGCGGCTGCACCAGGCGCCCGAGGTCCGCGAGCTGCGCTTCCTCGGGATCGCGGCGGCCGCGGCGACGCCGGAGGTCGAGGCGGCCGTCGCGGCGGCCGATCGGATCGTGATCGCGCCATCGAACCCGTTCGTGTCCGTGGCGCCGATCCTCGGCGTCGCCGGGATCGAATCGGGGCTCCAGGCAGCGAGGTCGCGCGGCGTTCGCGTCGTCGCGGTGTCGGGAATCGTCGGCGGCAGGGCATTGAAGGGCCCGGCGGACCGCATGCTCGTCTCGCTCGGCCACGAGGCGTCGGCGCTCGGGGTGGCGCGGCAGTACACGGGCATCGCGGACGTCTTCGTGATCGATACCGTGGACGCGGAGCTGGCGCCGCCGATCGAGCGGCTCGGGCTCGAGGTCGTCGTGACCGACACGATCATGGCCGACGACGCGGCGCGCGCCCGGCTCGCGGCGGAGGTCCTGGCCACGTCCGAGCCGGCCTGATGATGCTCGCGGGTACGATTCGGCACGTGCCGCCCGTCACTCGTGCCGATCTCTCGCGCACGTGGGCGCTCGTCCCGATCCGCGGCCTCGAGACGGCCAAGACACGGCTCGGCGGCGACCTGGATGCCGAGGAGCGGACGGCCCTGGTCACCGAGCTGCTCCGGCGGACGCTGGCGGCGACGCGCGACGCGCGGCGCATCGCGGGGACGGTCGTCGTGACCATGGACGGCGCCGCCGCCGAGATCGCGCGCCGGCATCGAGCGGTCGGGCTCGTCGAGCGAGCGCCGGGGTTGAACGCGGCGATCGCGGCGGCGCGCTCAGTGGCGCAGGCGCGTGGCGCCACCGCGGTGCTCGTGCTGCCGGCGGACCTGCCGGCGGTCTCGCCATCGGCCCTCGATGCCCTCGTGGAGGCCGCCTCGGCGCAGGCCGATGCCGTGGACGCCGGGGAGGGTGCGCCGGACGGCATCGTCGCGCTGGTTCCGGACCGCCACGGCGAAGGCACGAACGCGCTGCTCCTGAGCCCGCCGGACCGGGTCGCCCCGGCCTTCGGCGCCGCGAGCCACGCCCGCCATGCAGCCGCGGCCCGTGCCGCCGGCGCGCGGCTCATCGAGCTCGACGGCCCCCTCTCGCTGGACGTCGACACCGCCGCCGACCTCCTCGAGGCCGAGGCGGCGCTGGGATCGCTTCGTGGCTGAGCCCGTGCTCGAGCCGTCGCGCGTCGAGGTGATCGCCCTCGAGGGCATCCCGGAGATCCACACCGACGACGACCTCCCGCAGGTCATCGTCGATGCGCTGCGCGCGACCCCCGACGCGCTGCCGGCACGCGACGACGACGTGCTCGTCGTGACCCAGAAGGTGGTCTCGAAGGCCGAGGGCGCGATCGCGGACCTCACGGTCATCGAGCCGCGGCCGGAGGCCGTCGCGTTCGCCGAGAAGTGGGACCGCGACGCGCGCCAGGTGGAGCTGGTGCTGCGGCACGCGAAGCGGGTCGTCCGCATGGACAACGGCGTCGTGATCACGGAGACGCAGCACGGATTCGTGTGCGCGAACGGCGGCATCGACGCCTCGAACGTCGGGCCGGAGACGGGCTCCATCGTGACGCTCCTGCCGGTCGACCCCGACGCCTCCGCTGCCCGCGTCCGAGCGGCGGTGCGCGAGGCGACCGGGGTCGACGTGCCGGTGGTCGTCTCCGACTCGTTCGGCCGGCCGTGGCGCTACGGGATCATCGACGTGGCGATCGGGGTCTCCGGCCTGCTCCCGCTGGAGGACCTGCGGGGCTCCCCGGACCACGACGGCCGGGTGATGAAATCGACCGTCCGGGCGGTCGCGGACGAGCTCGCCTCGGCGGCGGAGCTGACGTTCGGCAAGCGGGCCGGGCGGCCGGTGGCGCTGGTCCGCGGCGCCGGATTCCTGCGCGGCGAGGGCTCGATCCGGGACGTGCTGATGCCGGAGGCGTTCGACCTCTTCCGCTAGGCTCGGCCGTCCATGAAGTTCGGCCTCCAGATCCCCTCGTTCACCTTCCCGGGCGGCACGGATGCGATCGCGCCGACGCTCGAGCGGATCGTGCGCACCGCCGATGCGGTCGGCCTCGACTCGATCTGGGTGATGGACCACCTGTTCCAGATCCGGTCCGTGGGCGCCGCGGACGAGCCGATGCTCGAAGGCTGGACGGCGCTCGGGTTCATCGCGGCGCACACGAAGCGCGCACGGATCGGACTGATGGTCGGCGGCATCCACTACCGCCACCCCGGCATCTGGGTCAAGGCTGCAACGACGCTCGACGTGCTGTCCGGCGGCCGCGCGTGGCTGGGCCTGGGTGCGGCGTGGAACGAGGAGGAGTCACGCGGCCTCGGCTTCGAGTTCCCGCCGCTCGGCACGCGATTCGAGCTCCTCGAGGACACGCTGCGGATCGCCCACGACATGTTCGAGCCGCCACTCGGGACGCAGCGCGGGCTGCGCGGCACGCACACGCAGCCGACGCGGCTCCTGAACTCGCCGCAGTCGATCTCGCGCCCGCGCGTGCCGATCATGATCGGCGGCGGTGGTGAGCAGAAGACGCTGCGGCTCGTCGCGCAGTACGCCGACGCCGCGAACGTGTTCGGCGGGCCGGAGCGGATCCACCACAAGTGGCAGGTGCTCAAGGAGCACTGCGAGCGGCTCGGTCGGCCGTACGAGGAGATCGAGCGGTCGACCCTCCAGGGCGCGTTCCGGATCAATCGCGACGGCTCCGGCGGCGCGATCACGCCGTCGAACCTCGTGAACCACTACGGCGAGCTTGCCGACGCGGGCGCGCAGCACATCCTCTTCTCGCTGCGCGACGCACAGGACCTGGCGCAGCTGGAGCTCCTCGGCAGCGACGTGTTCCCGCAGCTGCGGAGCCTGTGAGGTGCGCTCGCCAGCCCGCCCTCGCCACCTCCGGGGCCGCGCGATTCGATGCCAATTGATGCATAACGAGGTTCGATCCCCGGGAACGGGCCGCACCTCACTGCCGGCTATGCAGCAATTGGCATGGAATGACGCGCAGGGCGAGGACTCGACGGCGCAGCCTGCCGCTGGATACCCCTAGGGGGTATGGCTGCCGTGGTAGACTTGCGTCAATGAGCAAACAGCAACTCGATGGCCCCGCGGCGGAGGCCGCTGCCGCGCCGGCGTCGAACGGAACGGGGCCCTCGAACCTGCCGTTCGGTGGCCTCAGCATCGACTTCTCCGGTGACACCGCGGTGGCCGCGCCGACGGCGCCGGCGCCACTGCCGGGCCTGAAGATCGATTTCGGCGACCCCGATGCCGCGTCGGTGCCGCTGGCGGGTGGGCCAAGCTTCGCGACGGCAGGCAACGGGCGCACCAGCGCGAAGGTGATCATCGTCGGCTCCGGTCCGGCGGGCCTCACCGCCGCGATCTACGCGGCCCGCGCCAACCTGGAGCCCATCGTCCTTGCCGGCTCCACGCCCGGCGGACAGCTCATGCTCACGAGCGACGTCGAGAACTACCCGGGCTTCCCGGACGGCATCCAGGGTCCGGACCTGATGAACCTCTTCCGCCAGCAGGCCGAGCGGTTCGGGACGCAGATCGTCGACGTCGACATCGATCGCGTCGACCTCGCCCATCGCCCGTTCCGCATCTGGGCGCGCGGCGTCGAGTACCGCGCCCAGTCCGTGATCGTCGCGACCGGCGCGTCCGCGATGTGGCTCGGCCTCGACAGCGAGACCCGGCT
>DASSHR010000281.1:0-13986 GCA_035692745.1 Candidatus Limnocylindrales bacterium
CCGCTGCTAGGCTCGCGCCGTGCGTTCCGACGCGACGCTGTATGCCCTCGATCGAGCCACGCAGGCGATTGCCGGCGAGCTCGACATCGAGCGCGTCCTGCAGCTCATCGTGGACAGCGTCCGGGAGCTGGTCGACGCGAAGTACGCAGCCCTGGGCATCGTGGGCAACGACGGCCGGATCGCGCAGTTCATCACCAGCGGCATCTCCACCGAGCACCGGATGCTGATCGGCGCGCTGCCGAGCGGCTACGGCCTCCTGGGGACGCTGATCCGGGAGAGCGTCTCCCTGCGCATCCCCGACATCGCGAAGCATCCGGACACGTACGGCTTCCCGCCCGAGCACCCGGAGATGCATTCGTTCCTCGGCGTTCCCATCCGCCTCCTCACGGAGACCGTCGGCAACTTCTATCTCACCGAGAAGCGCGGTGCCCCGGAGTTCTCGGCGGACGACCAGGAGCTCGTGGAGATGTTCGCGCGCCACGCCGGCATCGCCATCCAGAACGCGCGGCTGCACCACGACGTGCAGCAGCTTGCGGTCGTCGACGAGCGGCTCCGGATCAGCCGGGACCTGCACGACGGGATCATCCAGAGCATCTACGCCGTCAGCCTGTCCCTCGAGGACGTGCTCGACCTGATCGACACCGATCGCGACGAGGCCGAGGCGCGCGTCGACCGGGCGATCGATCGGCTGCACACCGCGATCGGCGACATCCGCGGCTTCATCACGGGCCTCGGGACCGAGCTCGGCGACGGTGCCGGCCTGCGAGGTGCGCTGGAGGCGATGGCGGCGGACCTGCTCGGCGGAACAGGCATCCGTGTCGCCGTCGACGTCAGCGCGGCCACGCAGCTGGAGGCGCGCCTTCCACCGGAGGCGAACCACGAGCTGCTCCAGATCGCGCGGGAGGCCGTGAGCAACGTCGCACGCCACAGCAACGCCCGGCACGCCGCCCTCCGGCTTCTCGTGGAGGCGGACGAGGCGATCCTCGAGATCACCGACGACGGCGCCGGGTTCGATCCCGAGGCACGCCCCGGCAAGGGCCACTTCGGCCTTGCGAACCTGCGCGACCGGGCTGCGGGCGTGGGCGGCTCCCTGGCGATCGCGAGCGAGGCGTCAAAGGGCACGCGTATCATCCTGCGGTTGCCGCTCGAGTCCATGGAGAGAGCCTCGTGACCGACCCGCACCCCGCCGGGACGAAGCCGCTGCGCCTGCTCATCGTCGACGATCATGAGGTCGTTCGGCAGGGCCTCGTCGCGCTGCTGGACCGCCGCGAAGGCTTCCAGGTGGTTGCCGAAGCCGGCACGGTTGCGGAATCCATCGAGCAGGCGCGCCGCTTCGAGCCCGACATCGTGGTGATGGACGTCCGGCTGCCGGACGGCTCGGGGATCGAGGCGTGCCGCGAGATCCGCGCCGAGCTCGCGAATACGCGGGTGGTCATGCTCACCTCGTACCCGGACGAAGAGGCCGTCCTCTCGGCGATCGTCGCAGGCGCCGCGGGCTACCTCCTCAAGCAGATCCGCGCTCGCGACCTCGTGGCCGCGCTGGAATCCGTGGGCCGCGGCGAATCGCTCCTGGACCCGGCCGTCACCGAAAAGGTCCTCGACCGCGTCCGGCGCATCGCGATGGGCGGCCAGACGGACGAGCTGGCCATCCTGACGTCACAGGAGCAGAAGATCCTGATGCTCGTCGCCGAGGGCAAGACGAACAAGGAGATCGCGTCGGACGTGTTCCTCTCGGACAAGACGGTCAAGAACTACGTCAGCTCCATCCTCTCGAAGCTGAATCTCGAGCGGCGCGCGCAGGCGGCCGCGTTCGTCGCGAAGCACCGGATGGGCCGCGGCGCGGACTGACTGCGGCGCTTTCGGCGAGGCATCCATCGGCCCCTTGCGATCGGGCCATCCGGCAGTGGGTTGCCGGCCCCGGCCTTCCTAGCCTCCGATTCGAAGGCAGGAGGCAATCGACCATGAACCCGCGTCTCGCAACCCGCACGGAGCATCCCGCGGCAATCGTCTGGCTGGACCGCCAGCACGCGCTGATCGCGCGCGCACACGAAGGGCACCCGACGGTGACGGAGGTCGACCGCGAGGCGGACCCGTCCGTCCAGTACCTCCTCCGAGTCGCCCACGAGGCAGCCGACTGCGACCGGGTCGTGATCGCGGGTCCGGATTCGGCGCGCCTCGACTTCGAGCGGGCATTCGTCGCGCTCTACCACCGGCCGGATCGGCTCATCGACGTCGGCGTGTCGTTCCAGCCTCGTCGCCATGACCTGATCGAGCAGCTGGAGATGATCGACCCCGTTCGCGCATCGCACTGAGCCCGCCTGCGCCGGCGCGTGGAACACGGGCTCGAGGAGAAACGCCATGACCACCACGATCAGCGCCGACCGCGTCGAGGAGCGCATCGTCGAACGTGAGCATCAGGCACTTCGGGCCGGCCTTGCCATGCTGCAGGAGGCGATTGCGGAGGCCTATCGGTCGACCCGACCCGAGCTCGCGCAGCAGGTGGCTCGCACGACCGGATGGCTCCATCGCGAGCTGCTGCCCCACGCCGCGTGGGAGGAGGCATGGCTGTATCCACACGCGGACCACGCGACCGGCACGCCCTGGACGACGCGCGGCCTGCGGTTCCAGCACGAGCAGATTCGCGAGCTGGCTGGCGCCCTCGAGCGAGCTTCGGTCATCGCCCAGGAGCGCTGGAGCCCGGAGATCGTGCACGGCCTCGTCGCCGCGATGACCCGCCTCGACGCGCTCGTGACCGCCCACCTCGCCCAGGAGGAGATCACGGTCATGCCGCTCCTCGAGTCCGCGATCGCGGAGCCCGGCCGAGCCTGACATGGCTTCCGGGGTTGCGTCCGAGGCTCGCCCGGCGTCGCCGGGGGCGGTGCCGGCACGGCTGCCACGCGCGACCGCGGCTCGACTCGTTCGCGACCTCGACGATCCCGCCGCGGCCCTCCAGGCAGCTCGCGCGCTGACCGCCGACCTCGGCTTCCTCGTCGTCGGCGACCACCTGCTGGTTGCCATGCGGGACCAGCCCACGCTGCGCCATTTCGATCCGGAATCGCTGTCGTTCTATGCGCCGGCGGGTGACGGCGGCGCGCTCGCGACCGTGTCCCGCATCGCAGCGGACACCACGCAGCACCGGCGCGTGCTGTGGGGCCACCTCCACGTCGTCGATCGGCTTCCCGTCGAGAACCGCTTCCTGACCTTCGGCGGCACGCTGGAGGTCGTCGGCGTCGATGCGTCGACCACGATCGCGCATCTCCGCTCGCCCGCGCCGATCGTGCGCTGGGGCGGCCACAGCCAGGGCACCGATGCGCTGACGCTCGCGATCGGTGCCTTCTTCGGGCGGCTGATCGTGCCCGTGGACTTCGTGCCCGGCGCCGCCGCGCGCATCGATTCGGCCACGCCGGAGGTGCTGTACGCCGCGTTCCTGTGCGACACGATGCGCCGGACCCACGCCACCCATCGCCTGCTCGGCGAGCGGAGCGAGCTCGATGCGTGGCTTGCCACCGCGTGGTCCCACGAGCGCGCCAACGCCGCCACGATCGCGGCCGCGGAGGCATTGCTCGCCGACATCGGGTTCTGACGGACCACCCGGCACACGACCAACGGCACCACCCCGCGGGCCGAACGGAAGTGCGGGGCCCGGCACACACGTCCGTATGCTCCGTGCATGAAGATCGTGACTGCTGCCGAGGCCGTGGCGGGCATTCGCTCGCGCGACCAGCTCTACCTCCAGTGCGCGGCGGCGACCCCGTCCGTGCTCCTCGACGCGCTCGTCGCTCGGGCCCCGGAGCTGGAGGCGGTGAGCGTCGTCCACCTGCACTGCGAGGGACCCGGGCCACACCTGGCGCCGGAGATGGCGCCGCACTTCCGCCACCGCGCGCTGTTCATCGGTCCGAACGCCCGCGCCGCGGTCAACGAGGGCCGCGCGGACTACGTGCCGGCGTTCCTGTCGGACGTGCCGCGGCTGTTCCAGTCGGGCGCACTGCCGCTGGACTTCGTCTTCGTGAACGCCACGCCACCGGATGAGCATGGGTTCTGCTCGCTCGGCACCAGCGTCGAGGCGATGCACGCCGCGATCCGGGCCGCCAAGACCGTCGTCGTCCAGTTCAACCGGGCCGTGCCGCGGACCCTTGGCGACAGCTTCATCCACGTCGACGACATCGACCTGGCGGTCGAATGCGACGTCCCGCCGTACGAGGTCCGGCTGCCGGAGATCGGCGAGATCGAGCGCCGGATCGGCGGCTTCGTCGCCGACCTGATCCCCGACGGGGCCACGATCCAGATGGGCATCGGCGCCATCCCGGCCGCGGTCGGCTCCGCGCTCGGCGGCAAGAAGGACCTCGGCGTCCACACCGAGATGTTCACGGACACCGTCGTCGACCTCGTCGAGGCGGGCGTCATCAACGGCTCCCGCAAGGAGCGCAACCGGGGCAAGATCGTCGCCGCGTTCCTCATGGGCACGCAGCGGGCGTACCGGTTCGTCCACGACAACCCGATGATCGAGATGCGGCCGGTGGACTTCACGAACGACACGCACGTCATCCGCTCGTTCAGCCGCATGACCGCGATCAACTCGGCGGTCGAGATCGACCTCACCGGCCAGATCGTCGCGGACTCGATCGGGCACCGGATGTACTCCGGCGTGGGCGGCCAGATGGACTTCATCCGCGGCGCCTCGCTCGCCACCGAGGGCCGGGCGATCATCGCCCTCCCGGCGACGGCCCAGGGCGGTGCCCGGTCGCGCATCGTGCCGGCGCTCCAGGAGGGAGCCGGCGTCGTCACGACGCGTGCGCACGCCCGAACGGTGGTGACCGAGTTCGGCATCGCCGAGCTGTGGGGTCGATCGCTGCGGGAGCGGGCCCGCGCCCTGATCGCGATCGCGGCGCCCGAGTTCCGCGACCAGCTGGAGCACGACGCGGCGCGCCTGCACCTGATCTGAGGGGGAAGGGTGGGTGCCGGGCGTCCCTCCGACACCCACCGCGTGCACATGCTCGATCGGCGGCGCGGCGTGCCATAGGGCCGAACGGCCCGTTTCCCGGTGCCGGGGAGGCCGCTGGTCACCCACGCAGCGGGACCTCCGGGACGGCCGATGGGGCCGCATGGCGCTCTCGGCGAGGCGTGCCACCTCGGTACGGTGACGCTGCGGAGGTACTCCCGGCATGACCAACCAAGCAAGCTCCACGAGCCCCGTCGCCGGCGAGCCGCCGGCAGCGCCGCCGCAGGTTGCCGGCTCCGTCCTCGACCGGCTGAGCCCCGCGGTGCGGACGCGCCTGCGCGGCCTGGCGAGGATGCGCAGCTACGAGCCCGGTGCGGAGATCCTGCGCGGCCACGCCGCGACGCCCTTCCTCGCGGTCATCGAGCGCGGCCGCGTGGCCCTTCGATTGCGGGTCCCCGAGCGGGGTCGGGTGACGATCGTGACCCTGGAGGCGGGCGAGCTCGTGGGCTGGTCGGCGGTCGTGCCGCCGTACCGGGCGACCGTCGATGCGGTGGCATTGGTCCCGACTCGCCTGGTGGCCTACGACGCCGCAGCGCTGCGCGAGCTGCTCGCGGCCGACTGCGACCTCGCGGCAGGCCTCCTGCCGCTGGTGCTCGAATCCGTGTCGGAGCGGCTCAGCGCGAGCTGGGACCAGCTGCTGGACCTGTTCGGCACGAAGCCATGGGAGCCCTGGTGAGCGCGGCCCCCAGTTTCCTCCCCGCGGCTCGCCTCGACGCGCTCCTCGACGCCCTTCGCGCCGACGGCCGGCGCGTCATCGGGCCGACGGTCGAGGACGGGGCGATCCGCATGCTCGAGATCGACGCCGCCGCCGCCTTGCCGTTCGGCTGGACCGTGGACAGCCGGCCCGGCAGCGTCCGCCTCGAGCGCCGGCCGCCCACTGATCCCGGGGCGCGCCGGGCCTTCGACACCGGCCCGGCGTGGAGCGGCATCAAGCCGTGGACGTTCCCGTCGCGCGTGGGGGCGCTCCACCTCGAGCGAGCCGAGGACGGTGCGCTGTCCGTCGCGGTCGAGGCCTCGCCGGGCATCCCGACGGCGGTGATCGGGGCGCGGGCCTGCGACCTCGCCGCCCTCGCGATCCACGACCGCGTGCTGGCCGGTGGACCGGCCGTCGATCTCGACTACGCGGCCCGACGCGCCGATCTCTTCGTCGTCGCGGTCGAGTGCGCGCTGGCGACCTCGACGTGCTTCTGCACCTCCATGGGCACCGGGCCGGCCGTGACCTCCGGCGCGGACATCGTCCTCGCCGAGCTCGATGGCGGATTCGTCGCCCGCGCCGGCAGCCCGGCGGGCGAGCGGATCCTCGAGCGGCTCGAGCTTGCGCCGGCGGCCACGGAGCGCGTCACCCGCGCGCAGGACCAGGTGGCCGAGGTCGCGGCCTCGATGCCGCGCCAGGTCGAGCTCGATGGCCTCCACGACCGGCTGCTCGCAACCCTCGATCACCCTCGCTGGCAATCGATCGCCGAGCGCTGTCTTGCGTGCGGCAACTGCACGCTCGTGTGCCCGACGTGCTTCTGCACCGGCACGACCGTGGGCTCGGACCTGGACGGGACCGAATCGACGACCGTGCGCAGCTGGGACAGCTGCTTCACGGCTGGCTTCGCCCAGGTTGCCGGTGGCGGATCCTTCCGTCCGAACCACGCCGATCGCTACCGGCAGTGGCTCACCCACAAGTTCGCCACGTGGTGGGACCAGTTCGGGTCCGCCGGGTGCGTCGGCTGCGGACGGTGCATCGCCTGGTGCCCCGTCGGCATCGACATCCGGGAGGAGCTCGCCGCGATCGCAGGTCCGGGACCTGCGGCCCCCCTCGCCATGCCCGGCACGCGGATTCTGGCGATGGCGCCGCCCGCAGCGGCCGCCTCGATCCGCACCGAGTACGTGACCGTGACCCTCGCCGAGGTCCGCCCGGAGACGGCCGACACCGCGACGCTCCGCCTCGCGACGGATGACCCGGCGCTCCTCGCGGCGCGACCCGGCCAGTTCGTGATGGTGGCCGTGCCCGCGTTCGCCATCCCGCCGATCTCGATCTCTCGGATCCGGCCGGACGGCCTCGAGCTCACGATCCGCGCGGCCGGACCCGCGACCAGCTTCCTCACGCGGCTCCGGCCGGGCGCCACGCTCGCCGTGCGCGGCCCGCTCGGCCGTCCCTGGCCCATCCACGACGCCGTGGGCCGCGACGTCGCGATCATCGCCGGCGGCATCGGGCTCGCGCCGCTGCGCGGCGTGATCGACAACGTGCTCGCCGCCCCCGAGCGCTTCCGTTCGATTCGCATCTACCTCGGCGCACGCACCCCGAATGACCGGCTCTTCGTGCCCGAGATGGACGCGCTCGCCGCGGCCGGCGTCGACATCCGCGCGACGGTCGATCGAGCGGGGCCGTCGTGGCTCGGCCGCGTCGGTGTCATCACCGAGCTGTTCCGGAATGCGCGGCCCACCGGCGCGAACGTGACCGCCTTCATCTGCGGTCCGGAGCGGATGATGACCGCGGTGGCCGACCGGCTCGCCGACCTTGCGGTGCCGCCGGAGCACACCTGGCTGACGCTCGAGCGGCGCATGGAATGCGGGGTGGGCCTGTGCGGCCACTGCCAGCTCGGCGGGCGGTTCGTGTGCAAGGACGGACCCGTCTTCTCGGTTGCCGAGCTCGGCGCCGATCTCCGACGGGAAGGCCTGTGATGGCCATCGCCGAAGCACCGGTCCGCGGCGGGCGCCCGGCGCTCGTCAACCGCCCCCGCGTCGGCGTCATCAAGCTGGCTTCCTGCGATGGGTGCCAGCTGACGATCCTCGATCTCGAGGACGAGCTGCTCGCGCTCACGGCGCGCTTCGAGTTCGTCGAGTTTGCCGAGGCCACCTCGCGCCGCTCCTCCGGCCCGTTCGACGTGCTGTTCGTCGAAGGCTCCATCTCCACCCCGGAGCAGGCGACCGAGATCGTCCGCCTGCGTGCCGCAAGCCGGACGCTCGTCGTGATCGGTGCCTGCGCGACCGCCGGCGGGATCCAGGCGCTGCGAACCGCCTCGGAGCACGAGGCGTTCCGCCAGGCGGTCTACCCGGTACCGGCATTCGTGGACTCGCTCGCGATGGCCCAGCCGATCTCGGCCTTCGTGGCCGTGGACTACGAGCTGCGCGGCTGCCCGATCGATGGGCACCAGCTGGTCGAGCTGCTCACCGCGCTCACGACCGGCCGCCGACCCCAGCTGCCGGACCAGGCCGTGTGCCTGGAGTGCAAGCGCCGGGGCATCGCGTGCGTCGTCGTCGCGAAGGGTGAGCCGTGCCTCGGTCCCGTCACCCAGACCGGCTGCGGCGCGATCTGCCCGGGCATGGGCCGCGGCTGCTACGGGTGCTTCGGTCCGCGCGAGGGCGCGAACGTCGATGGGCTGGCGCGGTGGTACGCCGACGGACCCGCGCTGGGCGGCATGGCTCCGCAGGACGTCGGCCGGCTCTTCGCCGGGTTCGCCGGCGCGGCGCCTGTCTTCCGGGCCGTCACGGACCGGCTCGGCGGTCGACCGCCCCTGCCACTGGTCCCGGCCAGGGCCCACCGACCGGAGCTGGGCCACGAGGGCCCGCCGTCCTGGGGCCGCACAACCTCCGCCGATGCAGCCGAGGAGGTCGACGATGGGTCACGGGACTGACCTTCGCTTCCAGGTCCAGAACCTCACCCGGGTCGAGGGCGAAGGCTCGCTCGACCTGACGATCCACGACGGCGCGGCGTCCGAGGCGCACCTCCAGATCTTCGAGGCGCCACGCTACTTCGAGGCGCTCGTGGTCGGGCGGACGCCCGACGAGGTGCTCGACATCGTGTCGCGCATCTGCGGCATCTGCCCGGTCGCCTACCAGATGAGCGCCGTCCACGCGTTCGAGGACCTGTTCGGGGTCGAGGTCGAGCCGGTGACGCGCGCGCTGCGGCGGCTCCTGTATTGCGCGGAGTGGATCGAGAGCCATGCGCTCCACGTCTACCTGCTCCACGCGCCGGACTTCCTCGGCTACCCGAGCGCGGTCGAGCTCGCCACCGACCATCGCCAGCTCGTCGCGGACGGCCTCCGCCTCAAGCAGATCGGCAATGAGCTGCTCAAGCTCCTCGGCGGCCGGGCGATCCACCCGGTCAGCGTCCGCGTCGGCGGCTGGTCGCGCGCGCCCCGTCGGCAGGACCTCCAGGCCATGCAGCCCGCACTCCACGAGGCGATGCGGCTGGCGCGCGCCACCGTGGACGTCGCCCTCTCGCTGACCGCGCCCGCCTTCGAGCGCGAACCGCGACTGGTTGCCCTGCACAACCCGAGCGAGTACCCGATGAACGAGGGCCGGATCATCTCGAGCGACGGCCTGAACCTTGCGGCTGGCGCGTGGACGGAGGCGTTCCACGAGGTCCAGGTGCCGTGGTCGAACGCGCTGCAGGCGCGCGGCGCCGATGAGCTGCCGTATCTGCTCGGCCCGGCGGCGCGCATCGTCCTCGACCACGACCAGCTCCACCCGATCGCGCGCGAGGCGCTCGATTCGAGTGGTGCGCTCGAGTCCATCCGCCGCAATCCCTATCGGAGCATCGTCGCTCGCGCGATCGAGCTCGTCCACGCCACCGCCGACGCGATCGACATCGTCGATGCCTACGCCCCGCCGGAGCAGGCGAAGGTCGACTGGACGGCGCGGCCGGGCGTGGCCGCGTGGGCCACCGAGGCGCCGCGCGGCCTCCTGTTCCACCGCTACGAGGTCGGCCAGGACGGCAGGATCGCTGCCGCGACGATCATCCCGCCGACCTCGCAGAACCAGGCCGCCATCGAGGCGGACATCGCGACGTTCGCGCCGCAGGTGCTGGAGCTGCCAATGGACGCGGCAACGCGCCGGCTCGAGCAGCTCATCCGCTCGTACGACCCGTGCATCTCCTGCGCCACCCACTTCCTCGACCTGCGAATCTCGCGAGGAGGCGCGTGATGCACGCTCCAACGCCGACCATCCGGCTCCTGGTCTGCGGCAGCGCGGATCGCGGCGATGACGGCGCTGCCGTGCATGCCGTCGCCCATCTCCTGCCCCGCCTGGACGCCGAGCTGCTCCAGCGACTCGAGGTGCGGCGCTGCCCGCAGCTCGATGCCGTCGACCTCATCGACGTGGCGCCGGGCGAGGGGTGCGTGGTCCTCGACACGGTCGTCGGGGTCGAGCCCGGGGAGGTCGTCGAGATCCCCCTCGACGAGCTCGTGACGCGGGACGGCATCGCCCCGCGTTCCTCCCATGCCCTGCCGATCGAGCAGGTGCTGGGGATCACGATGGCCATCCGCGGGACCGTTCCCGCCGGCACCTTCGTCGGAATCGGCGGCAAGTGGTTCGGTTTCGGCCAGATCCAGTCCCGAGCGCTGCGCCAGGGCATGCCCGAGTTCGAGCGGGCCGCCGAGGCCGCGATCCTCGGGCTGGCCCACCCGGTGACGCAATGACCATCCAGATGGAGGCTCCGAGCAACGTGGCCACGGCCCCGAGATTCCCCGGCATCCCCGCGATCGTCGACGGCTCGGAGGCGGTTGCTCACGTCGAGACCCGCCTCGCGGAGATCGCGTGCGTCTACCCGATCACCCCGTCCACGACGATGGCCGCGATCTACCAGGCCGGGGTTGCGGATGGGCGCACGGACCTGTGGGGCACGCCGCTGCGGTTCATCGAGCCCGAATCGGAGCATTCCTCGGCGTCGGCTGCCGAGGGCGCGGCCCTCGCGGGCGCGCGAGCCACGAACTTCACCGCCGGCCAGGGCCTCGTGCTCATGAAGGAGGTCCTGTACGTCATCGCGGGCAAGCGCCTGCCGGTCGTGTTCCACGTCGGCGCACGAGCCCTGACGAGCCAGGCGCTCAACATCCACGCGGGTCACGACGACGTGATGGCCGTCGCGGATTGCGGCTGGGGCATCCTGTTCGCCAGGAATGCGCAGGAGGTCGCCGATCTTGCGGCCATCGCACGGCGCGTCGCCGAGGCCACCTCGACGCCGTTCTTCGTGGCCCAGGACGGCTTCCTCACGACCCACACCCTCGAGAACGTCCGCCTGCCCGAGGACGAGCTCCTGCGCGAGTTCGTCGGCGATCCGCGCGCCCACGTTCGCGACCTGTTCGACCCGGCCGAGGCGCTCATGACCGGCGTCGTCCAGAACCAGGACAGCTACATGAAGGGCCGGATCGGCCAGCGCGCGTACACGGACCGGATCCTGGCCGAGCTGTCCGCGGCGATGGCTGACTGGGCCGCGCTCACCGGTCGCTCCATGGAGCCGGTGGCCACGTACCGCACCGAGGACGCCACCGAGATCCTCGTCGCGATGGGCACGATCGCCGACACCGCGATCGCCGTCGTCGACCACCTCCGCGCCCAGGGCCGCGCGGTCGGTTGCGTCGCGATCACGGCCTTCCGGCCGTTTCCGACTGCCGCGGTCGCCAACGCGCTGAAGAACGCGCGGGCGGTCGGCATCGTGGAGCGGACCGACGAGCCGCTCTCCGCGGCGAACCCGCTCACCCGCGAGGTCCGGTCGGCCTTGTACGAGGCGGCGGCCGAAGGCGCACTGGTCCCCCGGGTGCGCTCGTTCGTGGCCGGCCTTGGCTCGCGGGACGTCAGCGGGGGCGACCTGGTCGCGGTCTTCGACGCCTTGGCCGAGCGCGAGGACAGCGTCGATCAGGTCCGCGTCCTCGGTATCCGCCACCCGCTCGCGCTCGCCTCGACCCCGGTCGACCTTCGGCCGGTGGGTTCGTATTCGCTGCGCGGGCACTCGATCGGCGGGTTCGGCAGCGTGACGACGAACAAGCTCGTCGCGACGCTGACGGGGGAGCTGTTCGGCAAATACGTGCAGGCGTACCCCCGCTACGGCTCCGAGAAGAAGGGCCTGCCGACGACCTACTACCTGACGATCGCGGATGCGCCGATCCGGGTCCATGCGGAGCTCGACCGGGTGGACTTCGTGCCGCTCCACGATGTCTCGGCCTTCGAGCTCGGCGATCCGCTCGCGGGGCTCGTCGACGGCGGCGATGTCTTCATCCAATCCGCCCTGCCCACCGCCGATGCGATCTGGAGCTCCATCCCGGCGCGCGCTCGCGCGGAGCTGCTGGCGCGCCACATCCGGGTCACCGCCCTGGACACGGCCGGGCTCGCGCGACGCCATGCGCCGCGGCCGGAGCTGCAGATCCGCATGCAGGGCGTCGCACTCGTCGGCGTGTTCCTCCGGGTCGCCCCCTTCGCGGCGCAGGCCGGACTGGACCGGACCCGACTGCTCGAGGCCGTCGGCGATCGGCTCGGCCGGTTCTTCGGCAAGCGCGGCACGAGCGTCGTCCACGCGAACCTCGCCGTCATCGCGGAGGCATGGGACGGCCTCATCGACGTCACGGGCACCATCCGCGGCGGCGCCGGGCATCTCGACCGGCGCACTCCCCTGACAGCGCCCACAGAACCCGAGGGAGTGCCCGCATGACCGAGCTGCTGGATCTGAACGCGTACGTCGAGGACTTCGGGCGGTCCGTGGTTCCGGCCTATCGCCAGGGCGTTGCCGACCGCGAGCTACCGGCGGATGCGGGCCTGGCCCGAAGCGTGATTCCGCCCGCCACGGCCGCGACGCGCGACTTCAGCCACCTCGCCCCGCGCATCCCGGAGCTGATCGCCGAGAAGTGCGTGGGCTGCATGGCCTGCGTCAGTGCCTGCCCCGACACCGCGATCCTCGGCGTGGTGACGCCGGCCGCGGAGCTCGAATCACGCATCCAGGCGTTCGCCGCCGCCACTGAGCAGCCAGCCGTCGTCGAGGCCTCGGCGCGGGCCCACTTCGCCGACACCCAGAAATATGGCGAGATCCCGGCGCGCCGCGGGTTGGAGCGCGGCGCGTTCGGGCTCTTCGTCGATCCCGCGCACTGCAAGGGCTGCGGCGAGTGCGTGGAGGTCTGCGCCGGGCTCGGGCATGACGCGCTGTTCATGCTCGACAAGGTCGACGACGAGGCGCCCCACGAGTCGACGCTCGAGCGGTACCGCCGCGACATCGGCTTCTTCCGCTCCCTGCCGCCGACGCCGCCCGAGTACCGCAACGACAAGGCCCTGGCGGATCTCATGCTCGGCGAGCAGGCGCTGGGCTACGTCGGCGGCGCCGGCTCGTGCGCCGGCTGTGGCGAGGCGACGGCCGTCCGGATGCTGGTCGCCGCGACGCGCCAGGTCCACGGGCCCGAGTCGATGGGCATCGTCGCCGCCACCGGCTGCAACACGGTCTTCGGCAGCACCTACCCGTTCAACCCGTATCGCGTGCCGTGGACGAACTCGCTGTTCGAGAACGCGCCGGCGGTCGCGCTGGGCGTTCGGGCGCGCTGGGACGCCCAGGGCCACCCGGAGCGGCGGCTGTGGGTCCTCGGCGGCGACGGCGCGATGTACGACATCGGCTTCCAGGCGCTGTCGCGCATGGTCGCGTCCGGCGCCGACATCAAGGTCCTCGTGCTCGACACGCAGGTCTACTCGAACACCGGCGGCCAGGCATCGACCGCCACGTTCGGCGGCCAGGTGACGAAGATGTCCGCCTTCGGCAAACAGCTCCACGGGCGCCCGGAGCGGCGCAAGGAGCTCGCCCATATCCTGATGGCGCACGGCAACGTCTTCGTTGCGCAGACGACGCCGGCGCACCTCAACCACTTCTACCGGTCCATCCTCGACGCGAACGAGTTTCCCGGGCCGGCGGTCGTGATCGCGTACGCGGCGTGCATGCCCGAGCACGGCATCGCCGATGACGCGGCGACCCGCCAGGCGAAGCTCGCGGTCGATGCGCGGGCGTTCCCGCTGCTCACCTACGACCCGCGTCGCGGCGAGTCGATCGCCGAGCGCCTGTCGCTCCAGGGCAACCCGGCGCTCAAGGCCGACTGGGCGACCCTGCCCGGTGGGGAGGCCGTCGACTTCCTGACCTTCGCGCGCACCGAGGGCCGCTTCGCCGGCCATTTCGCGCCCGACGGCACACCGACCCCGGAGATCGAGGCAACCCGCGACGACCGGCTGTGGAACTGGCGCTCCCTGCAGGAGCT
>DASSHR010000282.1:0-8190 GCA_035692745.1 Candidatus Limnocylindrales bacterium
ACGCCGGCGATCTTCGCCGAGCTCGCCTCGTTCTCGACCTTCGGCCATCCAGGGGCGAGCGGTTGTCAGATCTTCGTCGACCCGGTGGCGAACCTCACGGTGGCCCTGCTCACCAACACCCACGTCCTCACCGGGCGCGACACGTGGCTGCGCCGTCAGCAGGAGATCGTGAACGCCTGCCTGGCCCTCGCCGAGGCCTGATCGGACGGCAGGGATCAGCCGCGTCGCGTGAAGATGACGTGCGTCACCCCGCTGGGCGACGCGATCGATTCGATGTCGTAGCCGTCTTCGAGGCCGGCCAGCCCGTCCCACAGGCGCGAGCCCCGGCCCAGCACGATCGGCACGATCACGACGTGGAGCGCATCCACGAGCCCTGCCTCGAGGAATGCGCGGATCGTCGCGGCGCCGCCGCCGATCCGGACGTCGCCACCGTCGGCACCGGCCCTGGCCGTTGCGAGCGCCTCGGCCGGCGTTGCGTCGAGGAAGTGGAACGTCGTGCCGCCGGCCATCTCGATCGGTGGTTGGACGTGGTGGGTGAGGACATACACCGGTGTGTGGAAGGGTGGCTCGTCGCCCCACCAGCCCTTCCAGTCCGGGTTGTCCTTCCACCCCGGGTAGCCGTACTTGCCGGCGCCCATGATCTCGGCCCCGATTCCGACGTCGTGCAGGCGGAGGAAGGCGTCGTCGATGCCGCTCGTGCCACCTGTCTCGCCGATCCGCTCGTGCCACCAGCGCGTCTGGAACATCCACTCGTGCAACCGTTCGCCGGCGTGCCCGAAGGGCGATTCGAGCGACAGGCCCTCGCCCGTGCCGAAGCCGTCGAGCGAGATGGAGAAGAACTGGACGCGGGCGAGCGACACGGATCGCGCTCCTTTCGACCTCCTCGGGAAGGAGTGGAGCCGACACTCGGATTTGAACCGAGGACCTGCTGTTTACGAAGTAGATCGGCCTGAGCGTTGTGGCACAAGCGTCGAACCGCGAGGGTAGGGCACTCAGTCAGCAGGGCTACGATTCGAGCTCTCGCCTTGGCCTTCGAGGTATTCGCGATGGACCCGGCCATCGTACCCGTTGGGCACGCGGACCGACCCCTTTCGGGCCGCCGCTCGCGCAGCCTCCCCGGCAAACGCGCGCCCAACAGGATTCGAACCTGCGCGCACCCGCTCGGCACGCCGGCTCATCCCAGTAGGTCACGTCTCCAGGAGGCCTTGGTGGGCTCTTTGACCGGACCCCGGAGCTGATCCCGGCTCCCGCCCCGCAGGTTGGGCCCGGACCACGCAGTGGGAAGAGGAGGGCCCCGGGGGAGCCGAGGCCGATCGTGATCTGGGGTGATCCTGCGGCTACGGCGTATACCAGCCGCCGTAAATGCTGCTGGCGCCGAAGTTGTCCGGACAGTCAAGTTGGGGAGCCGGCTGCGGCAGCGGACTCCCGTCGACGACCGACTGGCGCCAGACGTCGATCGCCGGGCAATCAGACGCGTCGCGGACGTCGTTCCAGGCCCCGAACACGCCGGTGTTCGTCGCCCACGCACTGTTGTAGTCGCCCAGGAACTCGAGGACGGTGAAGGAGCCCTCCCCGCTTGAGCCGCGGGCATCGCCGACGGAGCCCGTGTGGAGCGTCGCCCACGCCCCGACGTCACTCCACGCGGCATGCCGGACGACGCCAAGCATGGGACGTGGGTCCGCCGTCGCCATGCGCAACTTCCGCGATCTCCTGCTTGCGGGCCGCTTCATCGGGCACGCCCAACTCGACAGGGCGCGGGAGGAACTCCGGTGGTTGCGGCGTGATCCCGACGACTTCTAGGCGAGGGCTGATCCGGCCCTATACGCGGCAGACTGACTTGACATCGCCCGAGAGGAGCCGGAGACTGCCAGAAGTGAGTTTGCAGTTTGGGGCAAAAATGCGCGAAAGTGCAAAGTCATTTCCGGGAGAGCAGCGCCTCGTTCGCCAGTTGCAGCACCTCGCGGGCCTCGCGTTTCGGCCCGTCGACGTTCAGGGGCTAGCCGATCGTGCCGCCCTCGAGCGGCTGGTCAGGGCGGGCTTCATCCGGCGGGCTCGACACGGGCTCTACGAGATCGTCGAACAGCCACTCGTCAGCCTTCCCAGCGAGATGGTGCTCGCCCTCGCGGGCGTGCCCTCCGCGGAGGAGCCCTACATCTCTTGGCGTTCCGCTCTGGTCTTTCATGGCCTGACGGAGCAACTACCCAGAGCGATCTTCATCGCCGTCCGCAAGCCGCGACGCTCGCGGCGCGTCGGGGGGGCCCGGGTCCAGTACGTCGTTCAGGTCGATGCGAAGCGGTACGACGTCATAACCGCGCCCCTCACAGGGGCTTCCATCCGGGTCGCGACCCGTGAGAAGGCCGTCCTCGACTGTCTTGACCGCCCCGAGCTCTCAGGAGGCCTCCCAGAGATCGTTCGGGCCTTGAGCCTGCGCGGACAACTTGACCTCAACCACCTGCTCGACCTTGCTTTGCGATACCCAAGCGACGCCCTCGTGCGACGACTCGGTTTCCTCCTTGAGGCCCTCGGGCTGACTAACGCCAAGCGCCTCCTGAAGCGCGTTTCACCCCAGGACAAGCCGCTACTTCTTGACCTTGAGGGCCTCCCCGACGGCGAGATCAACCAACGTTGGAGGGTCCGCGACAACGTGGGGCGCGATGAGATCAGCGACTGGACGGACCTGTGAGGACGGATCTCTCCCCGCTCGACCAGCTCTTGCTGGAGGCGGCGTTCAGCGCCGATGACATGGCCGACCTCGTCACCGCTCGCGAGCGGGAACGCGCCCGCTCCGGCATCGACGAGAACGACAAGGACGGCATTGCCCTCCGGGGTGAAGCGGAGATCGACTACGCGCTGGCGCGCTTCGTGGCGGCAAACTGTGCCGCCGTCGGGGAACATCTTGCGACGCCCACGCCATTTGTGCTCAAGGGTGGCTTGGCCATCTACACCTGCTTCGCCGGCGCCAGGCGTTCGAAGGACGCTGACCTTTCTCCCTCAGGGCTGGATGTCGAGTTCGACGGACTGCTTCCTCCCGAACTCATCAAGGCGCCGACGGGCATGCAGGTTCTTGAGCCGACTCAGACGACCGACGATGGGTGGAAGGTGCCTGTCGAGTTCACCGCGACCGTAGGCGGGGATGTCTCGACGATCATCTGCGACCTCAACAACGCCCGCCGGGTCATTCGGCGGCCTCCGGCCATAACCCGACCCTTCGCGACGCCGTTTACGACAGCCCCGGTCGACGTCTGGGTCGCGCGCCCGGAAGAAATGATTGGAGAAAAGATATCGGCCCTCCTGCGGCGGCGGAACGGGCGCCTACGTGACCTCTACGACATCGACCACCTGCTGGCTAGGTCCATTGAGTTCAAGCTTGATCGAACTCTGATTCGAGAGGTTGCTGTGGAAGCCATCTCCGAGCTCCTCGCGTACGACAACCTCCGCGAGGAGATGCGGACACTGATCACGGACCGGCTCCTTGCACATGACGATGCGTCGTGGGTGCAGGCTGAGATTGAACGCATCGGACGAAACGCCCGGCCTAAGGATTGGAAAGCTCAGGTCGCGGACGTCCTCCCGACGGTCGGGAGCTCCATCGAGGTCACCGAGAGCCTGATGGCCCATTGGAACGACCTGCGTATCTTGGAGCCCAAGGACTAACCCTTACATCGCCGATCGAGTCGTCAGACGGCTGTCGGCGTCTCGTGTCGAACTCAACCGGCGTTGATGCTGGGGAACCCGCACGGGCCGTCGCCCTGGCGCGACGTCGCTCAGCCTCATTGCGCTCGTAGCTTTGTCGTGACCAAGCGCGTAGCTCCGCAGGCCTGCGCCCTCGGCTCGACCCTACTACCAACGTCGCCCGCGGCAGCGGCGCGGGGTGTATGGCGCTGATCCTCGCCGACCCTGCCAACGCTCCCGCCGCTCCTCTTCCTTCTCGGCCCGGTAATCCTCGACGCGCTGGTCGAAGTCGTGGCGGCAGTCGACACACGGGCAGTCGGCCAGCTCACCGCCGCTCGCAAGCCGGGCGAGCGTGGCACGGGCCGCTGTGACCTGGCCTTTTGTCATCTCGAGCAACGACCGGGCTCGCTCCAAGCGCTCCTCGGCTGACTTGATGTAGCCATCTCGGCGCGTGTCGCGCACCTTCACGAGCCCGAACAGCCGAGGGCGATGGGTCGGCCAGCCCCGGTACGCGTCGAGCCATCTCTCGGCGTCGGCGAACTCTCGCTCCCGCTTGCCGACCTCGTCGGCGCTGCGGTCGATCGTCCGCCTGGCGCTCGACTGCTCCTCGCGCCGGATCTCGTCATGACTGCGCAGGTGATCGGGGATCTCGTAGAACTTCGGCTTGCCAGTCGGGTGTTTGCGACGGTACGCCTTGTCCCAAGTCACACGGGCACGGATCCGCTTCTGCTCGTCGGTGAGCATACGGACCGGCTCGACCTCGCCCGACACCTGGTCGGCGTGCCACTCGTCGGGTGTTCGCCTGCCTTGCTCGGCATTGCAGCCCGCGCACTGGTCGTACTTGACGAGCTCGCGAGTCTCATTCGTTCGCACTCGGGAGAGCGGGATGTTGTGACCGACGGTGCGCACGCGATACCACGGCTTCGGCGCGAAGCGGACGCCGCAGTCGCGGCACATGCTGCTGCGGCCGGTCTCGTCGCTGTACATCGCGTCGAACGCCTGAACACGGACTTGCCTGTTCGGTCGATTGGCGGCCGTCCCGGCGCTTGTCACGACTTCACCGTCCCACATGGATCCAGCGGTTACGCGGCCATGGGATTGCCGGCTGGGTGGGCCGGCCGGCTTCGATCCAGGCGGCGACCACCCGGCGAATGGGTTCGGGTGCGACGGGGCATGGCCCGATTGTGCTCTACGACCTGGCCGTCGCCCTGGCGCGACGTCGCTCAGCCTCATTGCGCTCGTAGCTTTCGCGAACATGCTCAAACCAGGCGGGCGGGAGGCGCCAGCGCAGGGTTCGGCCGTCATCGAGCTGGACGTACGCCCAGACGAACCCGCCGTGGTCGGCGCTAGCGGCAACCACGTCCCCTGAATGGATCTCGCCCACCAGTTCGCCGTCCTGAGGCTCCAGGTTCGTCTGCCGCGGTTCGTCTTCCGGTGGCAGTGGCAGGTGAACCTCCAGGCGTGCTCCGTCGTGAGATTCCCACCCGGCGGCGAGGACGGTCGCGGGGCGGAGGCCGCGATTTCGGATGTGGATGCGCGAGCCGCTCTTCAGCACGACCACGGGTCCACCTAGATACGCCGAATATCGAGGCTCGACGATGTCGAACCGCACTTGGATGTCGCGGCCCGACGCGGTACGCACGAGACCACGGAGTAGCCCGAGCGGAGTCATCGTCGCTCAGTATCAGCGACCGGAGGAGTCGACTTCGTGGCGTCTTCGCGCCCCGCTCTCCATCGGATCTTTCCGCTGCTCGTCGTGGCCTCCCGAGTGCGGGTCCAGTCAAGTCGCATAGATTCTTGGACGTGGCTCGACGGCCTACGCGTCGTCTTCGGCCCCGTCGTCGTCGGCCGTTGCAGCCCACTCATCGACCGCGGTGTAGGCGTCGACGAAGGGGTGATCGGGGCCGCACAGGGGGCCGCCGACGAAGGCCCCGTCGTGGATGAGCGAGAGTCCGCGGCCGATTTCAATCCGCAACCCATCGAGGTCGGTCGTGGCGTCCCCGATCGGTCGCAACTCAAGCATCCCATCGTGCCGGTAGCCGATTGAAGCGGACAGCGCCTCCAGTTCTTCGGGCTCAGCCTCGACGACCCCTGACCTGCACGTCCAGGCTGGCATGTGGTCCGGATCGCCCGGGACGATTTCCCACGCAAAGAGCTGTTTCGTCACGACATTGCCTCAATGAGCGCCGGAAGCCAGCCGAGCGTCTCTCGTCCGATCTCGCTTCGCTATCGCCCGAATGGGCTACTCAGCCAAGCGCGCGATCTGGTTAGCCGCGAAGTCTCGGGTCAACCAAGGGATTCCTCGGATTGCGGGCGCCGCCGTGCCCGTCGGAACCTTGGTTGGTCGAACCGGCCGCGCCAGATAAGCCGCAGATAAGTGGTCCTGAGTAGCGTGGCCGGCCGGACCACGTAGCGCGAAGGAGGACGCCCAGCCCACTTTGGAACCAGTCCGGGAATCCACCTTCTTGGAGGATCACATGCGCAAATCCGTGCATCGGCCACGATGGCTGCCGGCGCGTCTTGGTGTCGCGATGTTGTCGGCGACGCTCCTGATGTCGCTCTTCGCGCAGACCGTCGCCGCCGCGGACAACATGGGACGCAAGTGGCCGGTGAATGACGAGTACGGCTACTACTACCGCATTGCCTGGTACATCGACTCAGCCTTTCCCTCGAGCTTCAAGTCGCGAATCTACGAGGGGAGCATCCAGTGGAACATCGACACGCATCTCTACTTTGAGAAGCAGACGTCGTCCAACCTGAGGACGGACATGTACGTCTACTACGTAACGTCGTTGTGGCCGTTCGACAACTTCTGTGCGGCAACGCAGGCGAACGGATCGTCCTCGCAACTGACTGGAGCCACGATCCGCTTTCCGCACGTTCCGTGCAGCAGTACGTGGTACTCGGGCACCGGGACCCCTCCCTCAAACACCATCGATCTCTTGAGCGCCGCCGTGCACGAGTTCGGGCATGCGGTGGAGCTCTACCACGCGTACGACCCGTACGCGCGGCATTCGGAGGCCGCGATGTGGCCGTATATCCCGACGTCTCCAGACACGAAGCGATACATCACCTCGTGGGACCGTGCCGGCGTCCACGCGATGTATCCGACCCGTTGAGGTGATAGCGATGATGGTCCGAAGTAGGCATCGCGATCGGCTAGCGATCCTCATCTTTCTCTTGGCGCCGGTCGCGTTGATTGGTCTGCTGATCGCAAATGGAACCAACGCGCCGACGATCGTTTCGTATGGAGGCATCGAGCGTCCCTTCGAAGCGCAAGAGCTCCTAGGCATGGCCGACGCGGTCGTTGTCGCGAAGTACACCGGTGAATCAAACGTCCATTGGAACAGTGCTGACGGCAAAGCCTGGAGTGGCACGGGACCAGACGACTATCCTCTGGTCTATCGGGACGATACGTTTGAGATCGTCCGGACTATCCGAGGCGGCACACTTCCCGACCACCTCGTTATCCGGGGAGTGGGCGGTACCGCCGATGGCGTAACGGTCGTCTTCGAAGGCCAGCCAAAGTGGAAGGTTGGGGAAGCGGTGGTCTTGCTGATCGCATTCAAGGACACTCCGCTGGAAGCTGGCACAGAAAAGGCTTGGACGTTGGTCGCGAACCATCAAGGCGCCTTCCGCGCGGTTGGTGCCGACTGGGCGTCGGATATGGGCCTGAAAGTCCGCGAACGAGATCTTGCGAACTAGCAGGCACTTGCTCCCGCAGCTCCTACTCGCGACAGTCGTCGCGTTCGGCGCGTGTTCAACACGCCAACCGGATGGGACGCCCGATGTCGGCGACGCCCAGATCACGATGGTGTTCGATGGCCATACGTTCGCCGGCTACGAGAACGCCTTGGTCGAGCTCGCTCCGGACGATCTGCGGGCCGTCGGTGTGGCAACCGACATCCACGGTCCGATTGATGGCACATCGGTGCTTGCGATCGGATCCCTCGATCCCGCGCGCTTTCTCACGATGAGTGCCGTCACCGGCTTGCCGTACACGCACGTGCTCTTCGTGGAGAAGTCCGTTTTGGCGACGGTGGGTTCGCGGCCATTTGGCGCGGCCCTGCCCGAACTGTGTCCAGTCTTGGCGAAACCCGTGCTGAAGGCCGGATGCCCTGGCGTCGTGCCAGCGACACAGGAGCCGCAGCACTAACCGCACCATCCGACCAGACACAGCCGGCCCTCGGAGCAATCCGGGGGCCGTCTCTCTACTTGGCGATGCGGGCGCCTGTGGCGTCCTGCGGGGTCCCGAAGCTGCCACGCGTCTGGTCATCCGACGCTGACGGAGTATCTGACGGCCTACCTGGTGAGACTCGGCGGTATTGGGCGGAGGTCAGCGGCGCATGATGATCGGGAAAGTGGAGCCGACACTCGGATTTGAACCGAGGACCTGCTGTTTACGAAACAGCTGCTCTACCGCTGAGCTATGTCGGCCCGGGTCCGGGAGTATACCGAAGGCTGTTTTCGGGCCCGAACGGTCAGTGCCGCCGCGCATAATCGGGCCCCGCTCCCTCG
>DASSHR010000283.1:0-8708 GCA_035692745.1 Candidatus Limnocylindrales bacterium
TCCGGCTTCATCGATGCCGTGCCCGCGCGCGACGATCCGGAAACCGGGCATCCGCTCCGCCGCGCGACCCGCCGCGAGATGCAGCAGCCGATGGTCCAAACGGACTACTGGATCAGCCAGCGCTCGGCCGACGCCGAGGTCGACGTCGACGTGATGGGCTACGGCTTCGGGCTGTTCACCGTCGACAACGCGCGCTACGGCCGCATCGTGTCGCACAGCGGCGGCTACCCCGGCTTCGGGAGCAACATGCGCTGGCACCAGGCCTCGGGGCTGGGTGTCATCGCGCTCACGAACCATCGCTACGGGCCGGCAACGCCCCTCGCGCGCGACCTGCTGCTTGCCCTCCTCGCGGCCGACGCGGCCCCAACGCGCCACGTCCACGCCGAATCGCGGACCGAGGCCGCCCGCAATGCGGTGGAGCGGCTCCTGGCGTCCTGGGACGACGAGCTCGCGCTGGACCTGTTCGCGATGAACGTCGAGCTCGACGAGCCGGTGCTCGATCGGAAGACCACCATCGCCATGCTGCGCGAGCGCCACGGTGCCCTGCGCCGCGATCCAGCCGAGCCCGTCTCGCACACGCCATTCCACGTTTCCTGGTGGCTCATCGGTGAGCGTGGCGGCCGGGTCCGGGTCGAGATCCTGCTCTCACCCGAGGCACGACCGAAGATCCAGACGTTCGCCGTGACGTCCGTGCCGGCGCCGTCGGCAGGGCTGCAGCGCGCAGCGGCAACGATCGTGGCGGCGATGACGCCGCCCGAGGGCCGACCCGTGTCGATCGACTGGCCCGCGGCGCTGTCGGTCGGCGAGACGGTCGACGTGGGGCTCGTCGTGCGGGCGATGCGGGCCACGGAAGCGCGATTCGGCCCGGTCTCGCTCGGGCCGGCGATCGCGGGCGACGGCGAGTCGAAAGCGACCTACCGACTCGAATCGTCCCGCGGCAAGCTCGACCTCATCCTCGACTACGACGCGGCGCAGGACTGCATCCTCGCCGTCTCCATCGTGCCCGTCCGACTGGAGCAGCCGGACATCGAATAGTCAGGCGTCCTCGCGGCCGGCGCGGGCCATCTACTGCGGCGCCGCGGGCCCCGGCGGCTCCGGGGCTGCACTGCGACGCGAGCCCCGACGAAGCGGTGGCGGCGCGCGCCGCGGTGCCGGCGCCCGGACGAGCCGGTAGCCCGTCGAGTTGCTCAGCTCCTCGACCTCGTCCGCCTGGAATCGGAGGCTCATCGCGCCGCGGCCGGCACGCAGGTGGGTGATCGTGAGCTCCGGCAGCCAATCGGGCAGGGCTGGGTTGACGTACAGCTGGCGCTCGCCCTCCGTGGTCACGGTGGCGTGGATTCCGCACAGGATGGCCACGAAGCGGAAGACCGAGGCAGCGGCCCAGGCCTGCGGCGCGCTGGCGCCGAGGTAAGGCACGGGGAACGCGCCGCGGTCGCGCCCCAGCCCGGAGAAGAGCTCCGGCAAGCGGTTCGAGCCGAACTGTGCCGCGGCATCGAACATCCCTCGCGCGACCACGCCGGCCTCGGCATCGAAGCCGTAGCGGCGGAAGCCGCCGGCGATCATGGCGTTGTCGTGCGGCCAGACCGATCCGGTGTGGTAGCTGAACGGGTTGTAGTAGCTGTGTGCGGCAGACAGGGTTCGGATGCCCCAGCCGGACCACATGTCGTCGGCCATCAGGCGGTCGGCAACCTTGCGGGCGCGACCCTGAGGGACGATGCCGCTCGACAGGCAATGCCCCGCGTTGGAGGCCACGCTCCGCACCTGCCGTTTGCGACCATCGAGGGCCAGCGCGTAGGTGCCCTCGCGTTCCCACCAGAACGCATCGTTGAACCGCTCATAGAGGCGCTGCGCCTGTTCCAGGAGCGGGCCGCTCCGATCCGGCATGCCCAGGACGTCGTAGATCTCTGCCAGCCGGAGCTTGGCGTCGTAGGCGTAGCCCTGGAGCTCGCACGTGGCGATGGGCAGCGGGGCAATCACGCCGGCGGCATCGATCACGGCGTCGCCGGCGTCTTTCCAGCCCTGGTTGTAGTAGCCCCGGGGCGAGCGTGTCGCGTATTCCTGGAAGCCATCGCCGTCGCGGTCGCCGAACCGGTCGATCCAGGCCATCGCGGCCTCGGCGCTCGGCAGGTAGCGCTCGAGGATCGCGGCGTCGCCGGTCCACTGGTAGAGATAGGAGAGGACCACGATGAACAGCGACGTCGCATCGTGGGTCCCGTAGTAGGGCTGGTGGGGGATCATGCCGAGCGTTGCCAGCTCGCCGTGCCGGATCTCGTGCGGGATCTTGCCGGGCTCCATGTCGCGATCCGGGTCGTCGCGGTTCGCCTGCAGCTCGGAGAGGCGGCGCAGCGCACCCGCTGAGAATTCCGGGTAGCCCGAGATGCTCTGCATCGAGACGATCAGCGAATCGCGGCCGAACAGGGTCGCGAACCATGGGATTCCAGCGGCCGGGATGAACACCCCCTTGCCGGCGCCGTCTTCCTCCAGGCGCAGCGCCTCCATGTCGTGCACGGCCTGCGCCCACGCGCGCTCCACGATCTCGTTCGGCGTGTGGATGCCCACGCGGGGCAGCTTCGGCGGATGGAACCCGGCGCGCTCCTCGGTGATGGCATTGCAGCCGAGTGTCGTGGGGCGCCGCCGCGGGTTGACGACCGGCAGCCACTTCAGGCAGGTGTGGAAGGCCTGCCCCTGCTCGAGGCGAATGGCGAAGCTGAGGCGCCCGTTCGCCCACTGCGGCGTGCTTCCCGCCCGCTCGATCGAGGCGATGAGCGTTCGCACGAAGCCTGCGTTTCGGTAGGTGGTGCGAAGCTCGCGCCGGCTGCTGAACCAGCGGCTCTGGATGATGCCGCGACGGATGAGCCTGGGCACAGCGACGTCGAACAGGTCGGCGAAGTCGGAATCGAGCTCGATGTCGAGGGCGATCGTGACCGGCCGCCGGGCGAAGCTGACGAGATCGAGGTCCTCGTGGACGCCTTCGGCGATGGTGCGATCGAGCCGTAGCGAGAGGGTGCTGGCGGGGATCGGCCCGACGGCGTCGAACAGCTCGGGATTGCTGAACTCGAACCGGGAGGCGAAGAAGTGCGTTGCCGCCGACGTCAGGAAGACGGGCGCCTCACCGTTGATCCAAAGCCGATAGCCGGATACGAAGCGCGTATCCCGTGTGTAGAAGCCCTCGTTGGCCGCGCCGCCGATCGTTCCGTCGACGCGGCAGACGACGAACCGGTCGTTGCGGTTGATGGTGATCGGCGAGGGTCCCGGGGCGAGCCGTTCCATGGGCGGCGATGATAGGGCCGAGGTTCGTGCGCACTTCGCCCGCGCGAGACGTCACGAATCCGAGTAGCGCTCTTCCTTCCAGGGATCGGCGTCGTTGTTGTAGCCGTAGCGCTCCCAGAAGCCGAGCTGGTCGTGGTCGAGGAACTCCAGGCCGCGGATCCACTTCGCGCTCTTCCAGAAGTAGCGCTTCGGCACGAGGAGCCGCAGCGGATAGCCGTGCTCGAGCTCGAGCGGCTGGCCGTCGAACGTGTCGGCCAGGAGGACGTCGTCGTCGTCGAGCACCGACATCGGCATGTTCGCCGTGTACCCCTGCTCGCTGTGCGCCACGACGTGGGTCACGTTCGGTCGGAGCTGCGCGAGCTCGAGGACGTGCTGGATCGGGACGCCCTCCCAGGTGGTATCGAGCTTCGTCCACCGCGTCACGCAGTGAATGTCCGTGTGGACGGTCTTGCGCGGCAGCGCCTTGAACTGGTCCCAGCTGAGCGTGAACGGGCTGTCAACGTCACCGTAGACCTTGAAGTCCCACGTTGCGAGGTCGGTCTTCGGAACCGAGCCGTAGTGCAGCACCGGAAACTTCTCGGTGCGGTACTGGCCCGGCGGAATCCGATCGGCCACCGCCGCATCGCGTTCCTTGTTCCCGAACAATCGCTCGTACAACGCTGCTGCCTCTGGTCGCATGGGTGTGGGTGAGATCGTACCCGGCCAACGCTCGGGGGGCGCACGCTCGACCCGCACGCTCGACCCGCCCGACGTCCGTGCCCTGCACGCGGTTTGCACGTTGCTTCCGGCAACGGTTCAGTAACGTCGGGCAAGGCCAGGTGGGGCCGGTCCGTGGCCGGTCGTCGCCCGCCAGACCAACCTATCTGGCGCGATAAGCGGCGGGTAACCGCAACACGGCAGGATGTCGGCGTTCGCCGCCGTCCACTGGAGGCTGGCCATGCCGGCGCGCAACGGCGAAGGCATCGAGCTGCTCGCGGACCCAACCCGTCGGCGGATCATCGCGCTGATCGCCGGCCGGGTGCGCCGCCCGACGGACATGGCAGCCGCACTCGGGATCAGCCAGGCAGCGGTGAGCCGGCAGCTCCGGCTCCTCCTCCTGGCGGGCCTGATCCGCTGGCGCTGGTCGCTGCTCGATCGGCGGAGCCGTGACTACTTCATCGACCCGGTGATGCAAGCGCCGATCCTCGCCTGGCTCGCCGGCGTCGACTTGCGCCACGCGCGAGCACCGCTCCATCCCGCCTGGTCGCTGCCGGTCCGAATTCACGGCAGCCGGCGCCTCGGCGACATGGCCGAGGCGCGCGACGTCGACCGCCGAATCGAGCTGAACCGCGATGGTTAACCGAAAGCGAAAGGAACGTGCAAAACCGATACACGGCGCGAGCCCGCCGGGCTGAGCACGAATTCGCTAGCGAGCCAGCTGATCCGCGGCCGGCAGGACCCAGCGGGTTGCCACGAGGCTCGCGAACGACGCCGCCACGAGCACGATCCCGCCCAGCAGGACGGTCGAAGCGACGAGGATCATCAGGATGAGCGCAGTCAACGCCAGGAGACGCCCAGGGCGCGCGACCACGAGCAGCGCGGCGGTACGAAGGCGCCGGCCCAGCCGCCAGGAGTCTCGGGCGGGGTCGACCAGCAGCGGCCACGCCGCGACGAGGAACATCGACAGCGCGACCAGCCCGTAGGCAGCCAGCGCGCCGACGAACCAGTCGGCCGGCTCGCGACCGGTGAACCCAGCGACTGCGTTGGTCCCGAGCACGAGCACGGCCAGCAGCGCGGCCGCCGCCACGCCGACCGCGTGCACGCCGAACCGGCGCATGCCATCTCCGAAGTCGGAGATCGACGCGGGCTCGCCCCGCGCAAGCAGCGCAGCCATGCGGTGCATGCCGGCGAGGGGTGCGGCGAGCAGCGGCAGGAGCGCGATCGCCGGTGGCCAGCCGAGCGCGGTGATGACGACGACCAACAGCCCGAGACCGAACACAAGGTTCGCGCCGATGAATCGCCACGTATTGAACGCAAAGTCGGACGCGGCCAGCCGAACCACCGAGCTCATCCTTTCACGCCCGAGGCCGCAACGCCTTCGACGAAGTAGCGCTGGAAGAACAGGTACAGGACCAGGATCGGGATCGTCGCGATCACCACCGTCGCCATGAGCGGCGGCCAGTCGTTGGACATGCCGCCGGTGAGCCGGAACAGCGTCAGGCCGATCGGCAGCGTCCAGTAGTCCTTGTCGCGGATCAGCACGACGGGCCAGAAGAACGAGTTCCACGTTCCCTGGAACTGCAGGATCGTCACCGCCGCGATCGCCGGCGAGGCGAGCGGCAGCATCACCCGGAGGAAGGTTCGGAAGTGCCCGGCGCCATCGATGCGCGCGGCCTCCTCGAGGTCCTTGGGGATCGTGAGGAAGTACTGGCGGAGCAGGAACACGCTCGTGGCGGAGATCGCGAGCACGAGGATCACGCCGCCGTACTGCAGCACCCCCGTCCGCAGCCCGAGGGCGTTGACGATGAGGTAGATCGGCAGCATTCGCAGCTGGTCCGGGATCATCAGCGTCGCGAGGACGATCAGGAACAGGACATTCCGCAGCGGAAAGCGAAGCCGCGCGAAGGCGTAGCCCGCGAGGCTCCCCAGCACGACGTTCGAGATCGTGACCGCGATCGCGATCACGAAGCTGTTGAGGAAGAGGCGGATGATGTTCGGCTGCAGGTTCGTGAAGATGTACTGCCACGGCGCGAAGGTCAGCGGATCGGGGATCAGCGTGAGGCGCTCCGAGTCGGGCAGGGTCTTGAGCGACGTGATCACGGTCCATGCGAACGGCACGAACATCAGCAACGCGTAGCCGATCATCAGCGCGTAGGCCAGGCGCCGCCGCCAGTGGACGGTCTTGTCCCCGACCGGCTCCGCCGGGTCCCCGGCAGCACGCGGCGGGAGGGACGTCACGGTGTCGGCGGGTGACATGGCGCGCGTCATGCCGACGCCTCCTTGTGCCGGCCCTCGAAGAACCACCGCTGCAGCAGCGTCGCCCCAAAGATCACCACGAAGAGGATCACGCCGACGGCCGCCGCCTCACCGAACGACACCCGTTTGAAGGCGCGGTTGTACAGGTAGAGGACCATCGTCATGAGCGAGTTCGCGGGATTGCCGTCCGGCCCACCGGCGATGAACGACTGGTCGAACAGCTGGAGCCCGCCGATCACGCCCACCGTGGCCACGAAGAAGTGCCCGGGTCGAAGCAGCGGGAACGTGATCTGTCGAAACGTCGACCACGCGCCGGCGCCGTCGATCGCCGCCGCCTCGTAGACCTCATGCGGGATCGCCTGCAGCGACGCCAGGTAGAACAGCATGAACGTGCCCGACGTCGTCCAGGCGTTGAGGACGATCACCGAGTTCAACGCCGTGTGGTAGTCGCCCAGCCAGTCCTGGTTGGCATCGAAGCCCATCGCGGAGAACAACGGGTTGAACCCGAGCGCGCCGCGCGCTTCGTTGAACAGGCCGTACGGCGAGACGATGAAGATCCACAGCGTCGTGATCGCTGCCGACGAGGCGATCGCGGGGAAGTAGAAGGCGCCGCGGAAGAACGTCTGGCCACGGATCTTCTGGTTCACGATGATCGCCAGGAACAGCCCGATCACCATGGTCAGCGGTACCCAGACAGCCGTGTAGTAGAGCGTGTTCCCGACGGCAGCCTGGAAGATCGGGTCGTTCAGGACTCGGGTGTAGTTGTCGAGGCCCTTGAACTCGACCGGGCCCGTCCGGACGTTCCAGCGCCAGACGCTGATGAACATCGCGTACAGGATCGAGCCGATGTTCAGGATCAGGAACAGGGCCATCGGCACGGCGACCAATGCGAAACCGGCGAGCGCCTCCTGGCGCTCGCCGATTCGCCTGATCCGTGCCGCACGTGGGGCGCGGGGCGCCTCCGACGTGCGGCGTGTGCTTGCGCTCGCGACCACGGCGCTGGTGGCTACTGCGAGGACAGCGCCGAGTCGATGGCGGCCTTCGTCGCGGTCACGACCGGACCCGCGTCGTAGGTCTTGTCGGTGACCTGCTTGAGGAACGCGTCACCGAACGCCTTCAGCACGTCCGGGTAGTTGGGCATGAAGCCCGATCCCGGCTTGGCGTAGTCGGCGCCCTTGACGATGACGTCGAAGCCTTCCGGGACCGGCACGTCGGAGCGGGATGGGACGGCGATGCCGCCCTCGGTCCACTTGGCCATGCCCTCGGGGCCCGTGAGGTACTGCATGAGCACCCACGCCTGGTCCTTGTTCTTGCTGTCCTGGCCGATGCCGTAGGCAGCGGTGTAGTTGATCGTGACCTTCTGGCCGGAGCTGCCGGTCGGCATCTCCGCGAACTGCCACTTGATGTCCGGGAACGCGTCCATCGCGCCCTTCAGCCAGCCGCCCTCGAAGACGATCGCGACGTCGCCCTTGCCGAGCGCCTCGCCGCACCACCCGTCGCCGAGCTGCGTGTTCGTCTGGCCGAGCCCGTTCTTGAACAGGTCCATGTACGACTGGACCGCCGCCTTCGATGCATCCGTGTCGATCGCCGACGCGGTGCCGTCATCGGTCAGCAGCGAGCCGCCGTTGGCGTAGATGAATCCGAGCCCGCGGTCGAGGCTGGCGTTCAGGCACATCGGCGCCTTGAGCCCGCTCTTGCCCTTGAGGCTCGTCGCGACCTGGACGAGCTCGTCGAGCGTCGTCGGCGGCGTGGGCACGAGGTCCGTGTTGACCGCCATCGCAATGGTGTTGCCATCCTTCGGCAGGCCGTACGTGACGCCGTCCTGCTGGAAGATCGACAGGTAGTCCGGGAAGAACGGGGCCGTGTCGAAGCCCTGGTTGTTGATGTAGTCGTCGAGCGGGAGCAGGAAGCCCTGGCTCATCCACTCTGGCGCGTACTCGGCGTTGACGTAGAACAGGTCGGGCACGTCGGCCGCACCGAACTTGTTGACCATCTGCGCGCGGTAGTCGCCGGCAATCGTGGTCTGGGTGACCTTGATGTTCGGGTACTTGACCGCGAACGCATCGAGCGCGGCCTTCAGCGCGGTGCCCTCGGCAGGCGAGGACTCCCACTGGCCGAGCGTGACGTCGCCCGAGATCGTCGAGGGGTCGAACTGCGGCGCCTGGGTCTCGCCCGTGCCGGCCGTGGAGCCGGTTCCGGTCGTGGCGCCCGTGCCGCCGGTCGGCGCATTCGAGGCGCCGCCGCCGGTGCACGCGGCAGCGATGAACGCCGCCGCAAAGGTCATGGACAGGAATCGCTTGCGCATGAGTCGCGTGGCCCTCCAGGGTGATCCGCGGTCCGGGAGGAGGCGATGCTGCTCTCCCGCGCGGTCGTTCTCCCAAGGCTCCGCGACCGGCCATTGCAGCCCCGCAAGGGCACGTCGCCGGCCCTTGCTGCCGGGCGGCAAACTCGTTGCAGTTTCGTCAACGTCCCGTTGCGACTCG
>DASSHR010000284.1:0-4257 GCA_035692745.1 Candidatus Limnocylindrales bacterium
GGCGTCAACCCGAACCACGAGTACGCCTCGCGCACCTCGCCGAGCAATGCCTGGATCTCGTCCATGAGCTGATCCGGGCGCACGTAGATGTGCGCATCGTCCTGGACGAACTGGCGCACGCGCGTGAGCCCGCTCAACGCACCGGACAGCTCGTTCCGGTGGAGCCGCCCGTACTCCGCGTAGCGCAGCGGGAGATCCCGATACGATCGCTTCCGGGCTCGGTAGACGAACGTCGATTCGGGGCAGTTCATCGGCTTCAGGCTGAACGTCTGGTTCTCCGACTCGACGAGGAACATGTGCTCCTTGTAGAGATCCCAGTGGCCGGACTGGCGCCAGAGACGTTCGCTGACCACGATCGGCGTGGCGATCTCGAGGTACTGCCGCCGGGACTGCAGCTCGCGCATCGCACCCTCCAGGGCGCGCCACAGGTGCTGGCCCTTGGGGTGGAAGAACGGCGCGCCCGGGCTGACGTCGTGGAAGCTGAACAGGTCCAGCTGGACGCCGAGCCGGCGGTGGTCGCGCTTGCGCGCTTCCTCGCGCCGCCACAGGAACCCGTCGAGCGCGGCCTGGTCCGCCCAGACCGTGCCGTAGATCCGCTGCAGCGCCGGCCGCTTCGCATCCCCGCGCCAGTACGCGCCCGCGACCGACAGCAGCTTGAACGGTCCGATCTTGCCTGTGCTCTCGACGTGCGGGCCGCGGCACAGGTCGCTGAACGGGCCGTGCTCGTAGAAGCTGATGGGCGGCCGCGGCTCGCCCGCCGCCTCGGCCTTCGCCGCGAGGTCGTCGAGGATCTCGACCTTGAACGACTGGCCCCTGCCCTCGACGACGGCGCGACCATCGTCGAACGGGACCTCCTTGCGCACGAACGGATGGTTCGCGGCGACGCTCTCGCGCATCCGCGCCTCGATCGCCTCCAGGTCGGCGGGCGTGAGCGGCTGGGGAACGTCGAAGTCGTAATAGAAGCCGTCCGCGATCGCCGGCCCGATCCCCAGCTTCGTGCCCGGGAACAGGTCCAGCACCGCCTCGGCCATGACGTGTGCCGTCGAATGGCGCATTGCGTCGAGCTCGTCGTGCGCGCCCGCGTCGAGCAGCTCGTCCACCGAGCCGCGCTCCGGGGCCTCGAGGATCTCCTGTTCCTCGCGTTCCTCGCGTTCCTCGCCTGCCATGCCGATCACCTCCGAGAATCGAAACGACCCCTCGTCCACTGACAGGACGAGAGGTCGATCACTCGACTCCCGCGGTTCCACCTGCACTTCACGATCGTGCCGCGGAAGCCCCGCGAACCGACCGTGCGCTCTCGGCCGCGCTAACGGGCGGACCCGGGCCGGTTCACCGGCCGCTCACGGGTGGTACTGACGGTTCGAGGCTCGATCCGTCGGGCTTCCAGCCAGGGCCCGACTCTCTGGGTGACCGTTCCTCGATCAGCATGTCCCGATCGATGCGTTGGACGAACCGTACCACGGCCCGTCCAGCGTGCCTGCGGGCAACACCCCGGTGCCACTGGGCACCGCGGATCTCAGAGGTGGACGATGCCCAGCAGGAGCAGGAGCAGGATGATCAGCCCGGGTACGCCGAGGATCCAGAGCAGCAGTGGAACCATGTGTGGCCTCCTTCTGGACGCACTGTGCCGGGTCGGCGCTCACATGCGGATGCGTGCGCCGAGCGCAGGCACTTGCGTTCGGCTCGCGGAACCATCGACGGCGCATCTACGGACCTGTTACGCGGATGCAAGGCAGCCCCGCCGGGACGCCGCTAGCCTCGCCGGACCGCCGCCTCCGGGAGCGTTCCGGAGCGCATCGGACACCTGCGATTTGGGAGGAAGCAGATGCGGAAGCTCGCGCGTACAGCGCTGGCCGGCCTCGCCCTCGGTGCGCTGGTCACCAGCCTGACAGCGCCCGTCATGGCAGCCGGCCCCGCGCGCAGCGGCGCCAATGCCGCGCCGCGGTCGGACAACCGGCCCGGCCCATTCACCGAGCGCCAGGAGGCCCGTCGCAAGGCGGCAATGGACCTGATCCTGTCGGGCAAGGCATCGCCCAACAAGGACGGCGTGGTCGCGCTCGATTCGGACAAGTACTACGAGGCCGCGGTCACCGGCACCGGCCACATCTTCACGATCCTTTCCGAGTTCGGCGACCAGGGCAGCGGCAAGCTCGGCCGCACCCCCGGGCCGCTCCACAACGAGATCCCCAAGCCGAACCGCGCGACCGTCGACGGCCAGGTGTACGAGGACTACAACCCGGCACTGCCGACCGACAACAGCACCCATTGGGTCGCTGACTTCAACACCGCCTACTACCACGACCTGTTCTTCGGCGACGCCCCGTCGTTCAAGGACTTCTACGAGTCGCAGTCGTCCGGCAACTTCACCGCCGCCGGCGACGTGAGCCCATGGGTCACCGTTCCCGGCAACGCGTCGACGTACGGCGACAACAGCGTCGAGGACTTCGGCGGCGCCTGGCAGTTCATCGAGGACTCCGGCAACGCCTGGTACGACGCGATGAAGACCGACGGGATGAGCGACGCGGACATCAAGGCGTACCTCGCCCAGTTCGACGTCTGGGACCGCAACGACTACGACAACGACGGCAACTTCGACGAGCCCGATGGCTACATCGACCACTTCCAGGCGGTCCACGCCGGTGAGGGCGAGGACGCCGGCGGCGGCGCCCAGGGTGCGGACGCCATCTGGTCGCATCGCTGGTACGTGAACCCCAACGACTTCGGCGCCACCGGCCCGACGGTCGCGGGTGACGAAGGTCCGGTCGACGTCCTGTTCGGCGGCGCCCAGATCGGCGATACCGGTTACTGGATCGGCGACTACACCGTCGAGGCGGAGAACGGCGGGCTCGGCGTGTTCTCGCACGAGTTCGCCCACGACCTGGGCCTCCCGGACTTCTACGACACCAACGCCGGCGAGAACGGCACCGCGTTCTGGACGCTCATGTCGTCCGGCTCGTGGATCGGCGACGGCACCGAGGACATCGGCACCAAGCCGAACTACATGGGCCCCTGGGAGAAGCTCCAGCTCGGCTGGCTCGACTACCAGGTCGCGACCGCCGGTGACAGCACGGCAACGCTCGCTCCTGAGGAAGCGTTGATCGTCGACGTCGCCGACCGTCCCGTCGTCACCGACTACACGGTGCCCGCCGGCGGCCACGCCTGGTGGACCGGCAACGACAGCGACATGACCTCCACCCTCACCCGAAGCGTCGACCTCAGCGCCGTCAAGAGCGCCACGCTCAAGGCCAGCGCCTGGTACGACATCGAGGCCGGCTACGACTACCTGTACGTCGACTACTCGACGGACGGCGGCGACAACTGGGCCACGGTCGGCACGCCCCTCGACGGCTCCTCGAAGGGCCACTGGAAGGGCATCAGCTACTCGATCCCGGGTGGCAACGCCGACACGCTCGTGCGCTTCCGCTACGTCTCCGACGGCGGCGTCAACATGGGCGGCGCGTTCATCGACGACATCACCATCAAGTCCGGCGGCACGACCATCTTCCCGACCGATACGGTCGAGAACGGCGAGAACGGCTGGATCGCGGATGGTGGCTTCAAGATCAGCACCGGCAGCGAAGAGGTCGTCGGCGATCGCTACTACATCGCCGAGAACCGGACCTACACCGGGTACGACGCCGGCCTCGAGGTCGGGCCGTACCAGTTCAGCTTCGCCGTGACCGATCCCAACAAGGTCGAGCACTTCGCCTTCGAGGACGGCCTGCTCGTCTGGATGGTGGACGAGAGCTACGGCGACAACAACAACAGCGAGCACGCCGGCCGCGGCCTTGCCCTGCCGGTCGACGCTCGGCCCGCGCCGTTCTTCTGGGACGACGGCACGAAGCCGAGCAATCGACGCCAGCCGTTCGACGCGACGTTCGGGACGCAGGCCGTGCCTGAAGGCCCGACGAGCGACGACGAAGGTGGGTCGCTCCCGTGCGCCGGGCTGCACAAGCAGTACCTCGCCGGGCACGGCCCGAGCCAGTCGGTCGCGTACTACTGCGCCTGGCCGAGTGCCGAGGAGCGGGCGGCGATCGCCACGTTCTCGGACAGTAGCGAAACCGCCTACTGGGATTCGACGAACGCCCAGAACTCCGTGAAGACGGCCGGTTCGGGGCTCTCGCTCGAGGTGACCTCGCAGGTCACCAACGGCGACATCGACCTCACCATCACGGACGCGCCGAGCCTGCCCTAGCGCAGCTCGCGTCACCCGCAACGAAGGAGGCCCGGGTCACCGACCCGGGCCTCTTCACGTCC
>DASSHR010000285.1:0-1827 GCA_035692745.1 Candidatus Limnocylindrales bacterium
CAGCGATTCAGCGAGTAAATAATAACCTCATCAGATAAGGGTTTCAGTTAGGTGCGTAAAAATATTTTTCGGGCTAATTGGGTTGATGGGAAGTTATGGGGATAAAAAGCCCTTGCGGGCTGCTGATACTTTTTAATTTAAAGTATATTTGTTACCCATATTTTATTTTTTAAAAGCCCACTGTTATTGGTATTCCGGTGGGCTTTTTGTTGCAGCGAAGATAGGTGTTTTTATATTGGGTAACAAACACAATTATGCCTCTGCAGCAAGGAAAGTTGAAACAAAAGATGAAACCATTGATGGCTCTGATATTGCATACGAATTACGAAGAATCATGCGGAACTATTTTCCGGGTTTCAGCAAGGAACTTTCGCAGGTAGCCGATCACCGCACAAGAAAAGACTACGGTTGTGATGAACTCTTGAGTGCAGCACTGGCTATGTTTATCTTCAAAGCACAAAGCCGTAATGCAGTTAATAACGACCGAAGGCATAGTGGCGAATTTAAATCCAATTTTCAAAAACTTTTCAATGCCGGCCTTCCTCACTTAGATGCGGTGCAGGATTTTTTTAAAATACTGCCACCGGCTGAACTGGAATCACTGAAAGTAAATATGGTCAGCCGGTTGATAGAAAATAAGGTCTTGTTCAGGTATAAAATGTTTGGGCATTACCTGGTAGCTGTTGATGCCAGCGGCTTAGTGAGTTGCGATGAGGACAGGTATGGATGTGGATTAAAGAAGGAATCTAAAAATGGTAAAATCACTTACCTGTATCCTGTGCTGGAAGCAAAGCTGGTTACTGAAAACGGTTTTTGCATATCGCTGGCCACTGAATGGATAATCAATGATAACAACAAGCCTTACGACAAACAGGATTGTGAACAGAACGCTTTTAAGCGCCTGGCAAAAAAATTAAAACAAGATTTTCCCCGCCTGCCCGTTTGTATACTGGCAGATGCTCTTTATGCCAGCAGCCCGGTGATGGATATCTGTGAAAACAATAGCTGGAAATACCTCATCACCCTACAGGACGGTAACCTGCCTGCTTTGCAGGATTGCCTCAAAGATGATCCGAAAACACACCGCAACAGTTTTATCCATTACCCGGAGTGTACTGTAAAAAATAACACCATCACACAAGAATTTTATTGGGTGGAAGATTTACTGCATAAGAAACATACCCTGCACTACCTGCAGTGCAAAGAAACCCTCAGCAATCAGATAACCAACAAATCGTCCACAACCAACTTTGTGCGCATTACCAATCTGCCTGTTGATAAATCAACTGTAAAAAATCTGAGCAAGGCCGGAAGGCTAAGATGGAAAATAGAAAATGAGGGGTTCAATGAGGAGAAAAACAATGGCTATAACATGGAGCATTTATACAGCAGGACATCGTTTAATGCTCAACAAAACTATTATCAGTGCATGCTGATAGCGCACCTGCTCAATCAACTGCTGGAACATACCTGCAAAATACAAGACCTGTTAAAACGCTTTAAAAAAATCACTATCAAATACCTGTGGCAGCAATTACTTTGTGCTATGAAATGCCAGGCATTCTGCGTACAAACCCTAACAGCCATTGATAATAAAAAGCACCAGATAAGATTGTCCCCAGGTTAAACAAACTACAAGAAGCCAATCGCTTCAGGTGATAAGCCTGCACCAATAACAGGATTTTTTAACCACGCAAAAAATAACGTACACACAAAAAAGGAAAACTGGAAAATACAAAACAGCCTCAAAGGCTGACAGGCGATGCATTGCCTAAACTTTGAAAGAGTATTCAAACTGAATAAATATATTTACTAACTGAATTGCTG
>DASSHR010000286.1:0-2425 GCA_035692745.1 Candidatus Limnocylindrales bacterium
GCGGATCGAGCGCGAGCGCGCCGCCGCGTCCAACGGCTCCAACGGCGCCAACGGGACGAACGGCACCAACGGGACGACCGGCACGAGCGCGAACGGGTCTGAAGCCGCCGTGCAGCAGCGCCGCGCCTGACCCTCGGGATCCACGCACGCCTCGGATCTCGGCGCGCTCCTTCCGCTGGCAGTAGCCCGCGCGCCTCAGAGCTCGATCGGGACCCGCTCGTCGTCGCCGAGAATCACGAACAGGCGCGTCGGAACGGCGCGATAGAGCCGGAGCGCCGCCCCGGCCCGGAGCATCTCGACCGTGAGCATCCCGCCGCCATTCGACGCCGAGCGGCGGCTCGCGATCTCCGTGGCACGGACAAGGTCGTCGCCGTCGAGCACGGCTGCATCGGCTTCCATCGTGACACCGAACCCCGTGCCAAGGGCCTGCGTCGAGTCGAAGATCGTGATCGCGACCTTCGCTTGTGCCTCGAGGTTGCGGGAGTGCCGGCGCCCCGGCCGCGAGAGCCACATGAACGCGCGGTAGCCATCGTGCGCGAACCACACCGGTGAGATCCATGGGGTCCCATCCGCGTTCGCCGTCGCGATGACCATGTACTGGTTGGTGTCGATGATCCGGCGGGCGATCGCCGCCGGGTCCAGGTCCTGATCGCGGTCGTGCTCCGTCATCCCGCGAGTATCCTCCCGGCGGGCGAGTGGCGAAACGGCAGACGCGCCGGCCTTAGGAGCCGGTGTCCGCAAGGACGTGAGGGTTCGAGTCCCTCCCCGCCCACCACGCGCAGCGACGCGATGCGTTGCCGAGCGGCCTGAAAGGCACGATTCTCAGATCGGGCTACAGTGCCGAAGCGCTCGGAATCGTTGCTGACGCGGATCGGATACGGGCCCTCGCGGAGAACTTGGGAGGGCGCACGCGCGCGGGCCTGCGCCCGACTCGGCAGCGGCGACCGTTGCGCGGACGCATGCGCGTAGCTGCCAATGCACGCGCGTCAGTGGAGGAGCCGATGTATCGGAGAGTTCCAGTGGCCCTGATCGCCGCGGCGGTGCTGGCCACGACAGGCGCCCTCACCGCGTCTGCTGCCGGATCGTCCAGCAGCAGCGCCGCGACCATCACGACCCGCCAGATCCACGGCGGGCAGAAGACGACCTTGAAGCGTGGAACGAACGGCGGCGGCGAGCTCGCGCCCGCGATCGGCCCCGAGGCGGCAACGGTCCGCGAGGCGGTCGCCAATCGCAGCCTTTCCTCACGCGCCAAGGCCACGCGCGGCGGGCCCGGCCTTTCGGGGATCACCGTCGACAGCACGCCCGTCAGTGACGCCTCCGGCGCGACCAGCTTCTCGGGCATCGACCATTTCCAGCAGCGCTACGGCGTCGCCGGTGGCAACCAGTGGTCGCTCGAGCCTCCGGATCAGGCGCTGTGCGTCGGCGGTGGCTACGTGTTCGAGGCGGTCAACAACGCCATCGCCGTCTATGACGCGAGCGGCACGCAGCTCGCATCCGACTCCCTGAACAACTTCTTCGGCTACCCCTACGAGATCGATCGCACGGCGGGCGTTGCCGGGCCGAAGCAGACCACGGACCCGACCTGCCTGTTCGATCCGACGACGAACCGGTTCTTCCTCACGATCCTCACCTACGACAGCGACGCTGGCGGCAACCCGCTCGCGAGCGGGACGAACACCCTGGACACTGCGGTGAGCCCGGAAGGCACGCCGTTCGGCGCCTGGTCGATCACCCACATCGACGCAACGGACGACGGCAACCACAACACCCCTGACCACGCCAACTGCCCATGCCTGGGTGACTACCCGCACATCGGCGTGGACGCCACCGGCTTCTACATCACGACGAACGAGTACCCGTGGTTCGTCGACGGCTTCAACGGCTCCCAGATCTACGCCATGTCGAAGGCCCAGCTGGCCAGCGGCGCCACGTCGGTGACCGTGACCCAGATCGACACGAACCGTGGCGATGCCAACGAGAATCCTGGCTTCACCATCTGGCCGGCGCAGTCACCGACTGCCGCGCAGTACGACACGAGCGCGGGCGGCACGGAGTACTTCCTCAGCACGAATGCGGCCGAGGAAGCGAATGGCAGCGGGTCGTCGACCGAGCTGCTGACGTGGTCGCTCACGAACACCTCATCGCTCGACACGACGCCGAATCTCGGCGTCCACGTCGTCAAGAGCACGGTCGGCAAGTACGCCGTGCCGCTGCCGTCGAACCAGAAGGTCGGCAGCGTTCCCCTCGCCGACTGCCTCAACGTGACGTGGTGCGCGAAGGTCGCACTCGGCACGCCGGACAAGTACAAGGAGACCGAGCGGCCGCTCGACTCCCTCGACTCCCGGATGCAGCAGGTGACCTACGCGAACGGCCTGCTGTACGGCAGCCACGGCACCGCGGTCGACGTCGACGGCGTCCAGAAGGC
>DASSHR010000287.1:0-3463 GCA_035692745.1 Candidatus Limnocylindrales bacterium
CGCGAGGCCGGAGCCCATGTCGCCACAGGTGAAGCTCGCGGTCGGTGCGCCGGTCGAGAGGTTCCACCAGCCGGTCACGGCATCGGCATCCGGCGAGACCGAGCCGGCGATCGACGGTGCGATCTGGTCGACGTCGAACGACGCGCTGTCGGAATGGTCATTGCCGGCGCCGTCGGTCGCGGTGCACGCGACCGTGTGCGAGCCCTCGCCGATGACGAACGAGTCGCCCGTCGGGTCGAGCGCGCCGACATCGGCGCCGTCCACCGTGCACGTGAGGGATGTGACGCCGACCAGGTCGGCGGTGATCGCCTCGACCGTGACGCCGGGCACCCCGTCGTTCGAGGCGACGTTGTACCAGCCGGCACCGTTGTCGCTCTCGTCCGTCGTGACGTTCATCACGGGATCGGTGGAGTCGACGACGCGGATGGTGAAGCTGTCGGAATCGGTGAGGCCGCCCGAGTCCGCCACGGAGCACGAGACGACGGTGTCACCGATCGGGAAGAGGTCGCCGGATGCGTGATCGCAGGTTGGCGTCGGGGCCGGAACGTCCTCGGCATCGGTGGCCGAGACGCTGAAGGTTCGGTAGGCCCCCGACGGTGAGCTCGCTTCCGTCAGGAGCGGGCTGTCCGGCACCGTGAGGACCGGCGGCGTGTTCGATGCCGCGACGGTGACCGTGTCGAGATCGGCGCTGGTCGTGTAGAAGGCGTTCCCGACGAACGTGGTGCGCAGCTCGTACGTGCCGCCCGCGGCCGGCAGGTGGAGGACCGGCGAGCCCGTCGTGTTGCCGCTGCTCAGCACGGTTGCGCTGACCGGGCCGGCGACGCTCGTCGTGTTCGTCGAATCGAAGAGCTCGAACGTCATCAGGCCCGTGCCGAGGAGGTTGGCGTCCGGCGTGATGATGCCCGTCCCGACCCCCTGGCCGAGGTCCGCATCGGCAACGTTCGCGGCAAGGCTCAGGTCCGTGTCGCCCTGCCCGGACGTCCCGCCGGTGTAGGTGGTGTTCGTCGATTCCTGGCTGATCGTGATCGCGTTGGTCAGGATCTCCTGGCCCCCGGAGATCGTCGACGTCAGGCCGATGTCGTAGACGCCGGGCGCCGTCGTGACGGTCAGGGCGCGACCGGCCTTCCACGTGAGCTGAAAGTTGAAGGTGCACGTGGCGGCGCAGCCGGCCGGGTTCGAGGTGAAGACGAACGACGAGCTGACCGTGCCGACATTGCTGAACGTGTCGCCACCGCTCGGTCGGACCGAGAACGTTGCGCTGCGGCTCTGCGTCGTCGTCGGGCAGATCGACACGCCGTCGTTGATGCACGAGTACGAGCCCTTGAGCACGACGAGGTCGCTGTACTGGACCGTCGACAGGCTCGGGGCGTTGAGGGTAAATCCGAAGGTGGCTGCCGCGACCGACGTCGGGACCACGAGCGCGCCCGCGAGCAGGCACAGCTGGACGACGGCGACGATCCGCGCGAGGGTTCGACCGCGCATTGTTCCTGCGCCTCCTCGTTTTCCGGAGCCCCGCTGGCCCGGGTCCTGCCCGCAGTGGGCCATGACCAACGCCGCGCCGAAATGGCCGGGAGGTACGGCGCAGTCCTTTGCATCCACGCACCACCCCGCACCGCGCACGCACCAGGCATCGGGGTCCTGGTCCGGGCATGACCCATCCGGGGCATCCGAGCGGCATCCGAGCAGCCGCGATCGAGCCGATGGGCTAGCGGCGGCGCCTCGGCGGCCGCGTGCCCTGCCGGCGACGCACGTTCGGCGTGACCGTTCGATCCCACGTCGGCCGATCCAACCAGCGCACCGAGGTGCCACCGGCGTCGTCGTCGTGCTCGTCACGGATGCCGGGCAGCCAATCCGAGGCGGTGCCCTCGGCAGCGCCCGGCTCGGCGGCAGAGGGCTCGATCCCTGCCGGGACGACCGTCACCGACGCCACCTCGAGCACGCCCGCCGGCGCGTCGGTCGTGTCATCATCGCGGCGCCCGCGTGGCCCCGAGCGGGACGGCGTTCGTTGCGCCGCGAGCTCCGCGGCCCGGGCGATGATGGCCGACTGGTCCTCGTCGAGGACCCGCAGGCGAATCTGCTGGATCTCGTCGCGCAGCGCCGCCGCCCGCTCGAACTCGAGCTCCTTCGCGGCGGCCTTCATCTCGGCCTCCATGCGCCGGACGAGCTCCTCTACCTTCTTCGTGTCGAGCTCGAGCAGCCGCGCGTCTCTCGCCTCGCGCTCCGACGTGTACACGACCGTGCCCTCGGCGACCGTCCGGAGCTGGTCGTTGAGGTCGCGGATGCCCTTGACGATGGTCGTGGGCTCGATGCCGTGCTCCGTGTTGTACGCGGTCTGGATCTCGCGCCGGCGATCCGTCTCATCGATCGCCGCGCGCATGGAATCCGTGATCCGGTCGGCATACATCACGACCTCGCCGCCGATGTTCCGCGCCGCTCGCCCGATCATCTGGATCAGCGACCACGCGCTGCGGAGGAAGCCCTCCTTGTCCGCGTCGAGAATGGCGACGAGCGTGACCTCCGGCAGGTCGATGCCCTCGCGCAGCAGGTTGATGCCGACGACGACGTCGAACACGCCGAGCCGCAGGTCGCGCAGGATCGCCACGCGCTCGAGCGTGTCGACCTCGGAGTGCAGGTACTGGACCTTGACGCCGAGCTCGCGCAGGTAGTCGGTCAGGTCCTCGGCCATGCGCTTGGTGAGCGTGGTCACGATCGCCCGCTCGCCGCGGTCCACCCGGACCTTCACCTCCTCCATGAGGTCGTCGATCTGGCCCTCGGTCGGGCGCACGCTGATCGGCGGGTCGACGATGCCGGTCGGGCGGACCAGCTGCTCTGCGATCCGCTCCGCCTTCTCGAGCTCGTACGGCCCCGGCGTCGCGGACATGTAGACCGCCTGGTTGACGCTCGTCTCGAACTCCTCGAACGTCAGGGGCCGGTTGTCGAGCGCGGAGGGCAGCCGGAACCCGAAGTCGACGAGGATCTCCTTGCGCGTCCGGTCGTTCTTGTACATGCCCACGACCTGGGGCACGGTCATGTGCGATTCGTCGACCACGAGCAGGAAGTCCGGCGGGAAGTAGTCCAGCAGGGTCCATGGGCGCGAGCCCGCCTCGCGGCGCGAGAGGTGGCGCGAGTAGTTCTCGACGCCGGAGCAGAACCCGAGCTCGCGGAGCATCTCGAGGTCGAACGTCGTGCGCTGACGCAGCCGCGCGCCCTCCAGGTCCCGTCCCTCCGCCTCCAGCTGCCCGACGCGCTCCTCCATCTCCGCCTCGATGTCCACGATCGCGGCCTTGAGCTTGTCGTTGGGGGTGACGTAGTGGGTCGCGGGGTAGACGTTGATGTCCTTGCGCTCGGCGAGGAGCTCACCGGTCAACGGGTCGATCTCGGTGATGCGCTCGACCTCGTCGCCGAAGAACTCGACCCGGACGACCGTCTCCTCCGACGCCGGCCGGAACTCGAGGGTGTCGCC
>DASSHR010000288.1:0-2049 GCA_035692745.1 Candidatus Limnocylindrales bacterium
GGTTGCGGCACGAGGTCGAGCCGGTCGATCCCGAGACGCTGGGTCGGTTCCTGCCCGCGTGGCAGGGCGTCCGCGCCGTCGATGACGACACACCCCCGCTCCGCGGCACGGCCGCCCTCGAGCGGCTTGCCGAGGTCGTCGACCAGCTCGCGGGAGTGCCGATTCCCGCTTCCGTGCTGGAGCGCGACGTGCTGCCGGCACGCGTGCCCGGCTACCAGCCGCGGCTCCTCGACGAGCTCGGTGCCCTGGGCGAGGTCGCCTGGGTGGGGCGGGGGAGCCTCGGCCGCGACGACGGACGCGTGGTCCTGCACCGGCCCGGGCGCGAGCTCCCGGTGCCCGTGGTCGCGGTCGGTGGCCCGGATGACGGCGCCGGCCGGCCATCGAGCCCGCTCCACGAAGCGATCCGCGAGCACCTGGCCGCCAAGGGCGCGTCGTTCTTCCGCGCCATCCAGGGGTCGGCCGCACGAGTCGCCGCAAACGAGCGCGAGGTCCTGGACGCGCTGTGGGATCTCGTCTGGGCAGGCGAGGTGACCAACGACACGTTCGCGCCGCTCCGCGCCCTGCGCTGGAAGCGGCCTGCCAAGTCCGCCGCCGGCGCGCGGCCGAGACTGGGCCGCCTGACCGCGCTCGGGCCGCCGGAGGCCGCCGGTCGTTGGTCGCTGGTCGGATCGGGCGTCTGGGATCCGGCCGGTGCGCCTGCGAGCCCGACGGAGCGTGCCCACCAGCTCGCGCTCGCGCTGCTGGACCGCCACGGCGTGCTGGTGCGCGAGGCGGTGATGTCCGAGGGCCTCGAAGGCGGCTTCTCGGCGATCTACCCGATGCTCCGAGCCCTGGAGGAGGCGGGCCGCATCCGGCGCGGCTACTTCGTCGCCGGCCTCGGCGCGGCGCAGTTCGCCCTTGCCGGCGCCCTGGACCGCCTGCGCGCGACCCGCGAGCCGGCATCTGCCCGCGGTGATGCGCCGGAGGTGCACCTCCTGGCCGCCGCGGATCCCGCCAATCCCTACGGAGCCGCGCTCCCGTGGCCGCGCCGCGGCGAGTCCGACAAGCGCCCCTTCCAGCGCGCTGCGGGCGCCTACGTCGTCCTCGTCGATGGCGTCGCCGCCCTCTACCTGGACCGCGGCGGCACGTCGCTCCAGACGCTGCCGGCGTTCGACGACCCGGTCGTCGCCGACGCCGCCCTGACCGCCCTCCACGCCTTGTTGCTTGACGGGAGCCGTCGCGAAGTCGTCATCGCCCGCGTCGACGGCGAGCCCGCCGGGCGGTCTCCGCAGTACGAATCGCTGCTCCGGGCCGGGTTCATCCAGGGATATCGCGGGCTCGTCCTGCGGAAATCCCGCGTTCCGGCGATGATCGCCTGATGCCGGAAGGGGATACGCTCGCTCGCATCGCTGTCGCGCTGAGGCCATACCTGGCCGGGCGCGTGGTCACTGGCGCCCGTGCAAGGCTGCCGGGACCCCAGGTTTCGCGGATCGTCGGCCAGAAGATCGATGCCGTCGACGCCGCGGGCAAGAACCTGCTCATCAAGTTCGATGGCGGCCTGGAGCTGCGGACCCATCTCGGGCTCCACGGCTCCTGGCATCGCTACCGCCCCGGCGAGACCTGGCGACGCCCGCCGTCACGGGCCGCGCTCGTGATCGAGGTTCCGGGCGCCGTGGCTGTCTGCTTCGATGCCCCGGTCGTCGAGCTCTTCGAGCGCCGCGCCGAGGTCGTCCACCCGCAGATCTCGATGCTGGGGCCGGACCTGCTGGCCGATACCTACGACCAGGCGGAGGCGATCCGCCGCCTGCGCGACGACGCCCGCAGGGATACGGCGATCGGCGAGGCGATCCTCGACCAGCGCGCGGTCGCCGGCGTCGGCAACGTCTACAAGAGCGAAGTCCTGTTCATGGAGAAGGTCGACCCGTTCGCCCCCGTGAGCTCCCTCGACGACGATTCGCTCGAGCGAATCCTCACCACGGCGCGCGAGCAGCTCCAGGCCAACGCCCGGTCGGATTCGCCGGCCGGCCGATCGACCACGGTCGACATCAAGACCGGCGCGAAGCTCGCCCC
>DASSHR010000289.1:0-19512 GCA_035692745.1 Candidatus Limnocylindrales bacterium
ATGGCCGTCGACTTCGAGTTCATCGGCACGTCCGCGGGCTGGGGGATCGAGAAGCCGGCGCCTGCATTCTTCGACCGGATCGCCCGCGAGCTCGCGCTCCCACCCCACGCCATCGCCTACGTCGGCGACCGCCTCGACAACGACGTGCGACCCTCGAAGGCCGCCGGGATGCTCGCAGTGTTCATCCGCCGTGGGGCGTGGGGCTGGCTCCAGTCGGACGCGGCCGTCCGTGCGGGTACGCCGATCGGTGCCGACATCGAGATCGACTCGCTCGCGGAGCTACCCGCCGCGCTCGAGGCACGGCGCAGCTAGCGGGACCTACGCCTCGGAGATCGCCTTTCGCCCGAACAGCGCCTTGAGCAGGTTTCCGGACTCGCGCGATCGCTCGGGTGCGGGCGTGCCCTGGTGGAGGGCCATCAGCCGGTCGGCGAGGTGCTCGAAGTCCTGCGCGACGGGGTGCTTCGGGAACTTGTCGATGAGCGTCTTGCCCGCGTTCGCGGACCACACGAAGTGGAGACCCGCGGAGCGGATGTGCGCCGTCGCGTTCAGGCCCACGGTCTGCTCCATGTCGCCGACCGTCACGCCGCTGTTGGCGCGGTTGATGATCATCGACAGGCGATCGCGGACGCCGATCTCGGCTGCCACGTCCTTGAGCTGGATCGCGGCGCGCATCGCCGGCAGGTCCGGCGTGACCGGGACGAGGATCCGGTCGGCGATCGCGAAGATCGCCAGGTTCAGCTCGCTGTAGGACGGATGCAGGTCGATGACGACCGCGTCCACCTGCTGGCGGGCTTCCATGATCGCGTCGGCGACACGGCTCGGGACCAGGTTCGGGTGGCTGAGCGGGTTCGTGGCGAGCGCCGCAACCGCGATGCCGGACGAGTGCTTCGTGCCGATCTGGAGCAGCGACTCGTGGCCGTAGCCGGCGTCCTCGTCGAGCCAGCTGTCGGCGGCGGAGCGGCCGGTGGGCAGGCCGAGCGACAGCCCGACATGACCCGTCACGGTGTCGGCGTCGATCAGCAGCACGTTCATGTGCTTGCGGATCTGCAGCACGGCCGCCAGGTTCGTGGCGATCGTGGTCTTGCCGACGCCGCCTTTGGGGTTGAACACGGCGAAGATCGGCGCGCCGGGCGCGGCCCAGTCGACGTCGATGTGGCCGCCCGAGAGGACCTGGTCGCCGTTCTCCGAGGTCGGCGCGACGGCCCGGATGGCCATCGCCTCGACGCGCCACCGCAGGGCCTCGCTGGTCCACGGGCGGAGGATGACCTCGTCGTTCTCGAGGTCCGGGGCGAGTCCGTCGAGCTCCGCGTCGGTGGCCGAGTAGACGACGGCAAGTGCCCCGTCCGGCCGGCCGCGCCTCGCCGCGCGAACGCGCCCGACGGCGGCCGCAGGGTCGCCCGCGACATCGACGACCGCGATCAGCGAGGGTGTCTTCGGACCGAATGCCTCGGCAAGGCTGGCGCCGTTCGGCAGCGACATGGTTTCGAACCCGGCATCGATGAGCTCCCGGACGACGTCGGCGCGCTCAGGATCATGGAGTGCGACGACGACCGCGGGTCGGTTGGTGTCGGTACGTTGCGTTGGACCGCTCATTTCCCGCTCTCCCCGACCGAGACCGTGAAGCCGTCATCGGTCGCATCGGTGACGCGGGCCGAGAAGGCGGACAGCCCGGCGACGCCGGAGTCGAGGTCGACGCCCGGGTCATGGCTGACGGTGAAGATGAAGACACCACGTTCCCCGGAGGAGACGCTCACCGAGCGCACCCCGTGGACCGCCGCGAGCCCGCCCTTGAAGGACGAGATCTGCGCGACGCTGGTGAGGCCGTGGACGAACAGGCGAGTCGAGTCGGGGCCGTTCACGTCACCCGTGGCGGTGGCCGCAGGATCCGGGCGGTTGGCCGCCGGCGCGACGGTCGGCCAGGCCTCGAGCGCATTGGGGTCGAGGCCTTCGCGGGCCTCGGCCTCGGCCTCGGCGGCGGCGTCGGCCTGGAGAATCGCGGGCGGCGCCGCGGCAGGCTCAGGGGCCGGGTCGGTGACGGCGTCCGAGGTCGCCGCGGTTTCGCCGGCCGGCTCCGGCATCGCCCAGTAGTTGTTCTCGAGCTCGACCGATCCGGGCGTGTCCGTCCCAGCGGACATTGTGGCCTCGTTCTCCGCCTGGGCGTCCATGGCGGATGGCGCCTCGCCCGCGAGGTCCGGGGGCTCCGGAGCGCGCTCGGCGAGGCCGGCGAGCCGGGCGGGGTCGTTCTCGGCGAGGAGCTGGGCGAAGAACTGGTCCATCTCCGCCTCGAACGCGGACACCGTGGTCTGGACCTGGTCGACGAGCCGTTCGACGGTTGCGGCGTGGCGATCGATCTCACCGGTGAGCTCGGTCTTGCGGGCCTCGATGCGGTCCTCGGTCTGCTGGCGAATGCGGGCCAGCTCGAGCTTGGACCAATCGCGGATCTCGCTCACGTCGTCGTCCGCGCGCTTGCGCAGCTCGGCGGCCTCGGTCGTTGCGCGACCGCGGATGGCCTCGACGCGCGAGGTCGCCTCGGACTGCAGCTTGGCGGTCGTCTCGGCGCGGCTGGCGATCGCCGCCTCGCGCATGGCCTTCACGAGGCCGGCGACGAGGGGGTTGTCGCGGCGTGCGGTTCGCAACTGGCCGTCGACACGGATCGGGGGCCGCTCGTCGGCCGCGGTCGTGGGGGCGGCCGCGCCGCGGCGGTCGGTGGTCGGCCAACCGCCGGGTGCGTCGGCAACGACAGCCGGCGGCGCCTCGGCGGACTCGGTCGTGGGAGCGTCGCTGTCGATCATCGCCGCCTCGGAGCTCGTGTCGGGCTGGTCGGTCGCGAGCCGGAACGGGCCTGCGCCGATGTCATCGGTTGCGTCCATGGCCGCCTCGGGCCGATCGAGCGTCGCGGCGCCGGCTCCATCCTCCGAGCCGCGCTCGGATCCCCACGGGAGTCGGAAGCCGCGTTTCTGGTTGCTCGTCATCGCTCGGCGGACCTCGGGACAGGGGTGCCCGGCTCGTTCCGGTGCCGGACGCAATGGATGGTCGTGGTGCGGTCCCGTCCGGGGTAGTGCACTGGAGGTACCCCGAGGGTCCTCCCGGAGGTACCGGTTGAGTTCGGCGCTAGGCTCTGGACATGCAGCGAGAGCCCTTGCAGCCCACGGATCGACTCGGGCGTCACCTGCGCGACCTGCGCATCTCGGTGACGGACCGGTGCAACTTCCGGTGCCCGTACTGCATGCCCAGCGAGGTGTTCGGGCGCGACTACGCGTTCCTGCCCCGCGACGAGATCCTGTCGTACGAGGAGATCGACCGCCTCGCCGGGGTCTTCGTCGGGCTCGGCGTGCGCAAGCTCCGGATCACCGGTGGCGAGCCGACCGTCCGACGCGGGCTGCCGGATCTCATCGCCATGCTTGCCGCGCATCGGACGCCCGAGGGCGAGCCGCTCGACATCGCGCTCACGACGAACGGCTCGGCGCTCCGCCACCTCGCCCGGCCGCTCGCCGAGGCGGGCCTGTCGCGGGTCACCGTCTCGCTCGACTCGCTCGACGACGCCACCTTCCGATCGATGAACGGCGTCGACTTCCCGGTCTCGAAGGTGCTCGACGGCATCGACGCTGCCCTGGAATCCGGTCTCGGCCCGGTCAAGGTGAACGTGGTCCTCAAGCGCGGCGCGAACGACGGGGGAATCGTGGACATGGCGCGCTGGGCGCGCGAGGCGGGCCACACGCTGCGCTTCATCGAGTACATGGACGTTGGCACGACGAACGGCTGGCGCCTCGACGAGGTGGTGCCGGCCGCCGAGGTGGTCGAACGGATCGGCGCGGTCTGGCCGCTCGAGGCGGCGGCGCCGAGCTACGCGGGCGAGGTCGCCGAGCGCTGGCGCTACCTCGATGGGCGGGGCGAGATCGGCGTCATCGCGTCGGTGACGCGACCGTTCTGCGGCGATTGCACGCGTGCCCGCATCTCCGCCGAGGGCAAGCTCTACACGTGCCTGTTCAGCGCCATCGGCCACGACCTGCGGGCGCCGTTGCGCGAGGGCCTCGACGACGCGGCGCTCGCGACGCTCGTCGGCGGCATCTGGGGCGGCCGCGACGATCGCTATTCGGAGCTGCGAGCCGCGGCCACGGAGAAGAAGCTGCCCAAGATCGAGATGTTCGCCCTCGGCGGGTGACGCGAGTTCCACTTGTCCACGGATCGTCCACAGCGGTGCGCAAGTGGTGGACAAGATTCGACGGTCCGGGTCGAAACTCGTGGACAACCCGCTGGACGCCGCCCTTGCGCCCGGCGATGATTCGTCTCGCCCGAAGGGGCCGCCAAGGTTGAGGGACCGAGATCACATCAAGGGACCTCCTGCCGGGGCCGGTCGCTTCGGGCGCTTCTGTACTCGGTCGCGACGGCGTTCCTGCGCCGTCCCCGAGATGGGCCTGGCGAGACGCGATCGGCATCCCGGTGTCGATACTCTCGTCGGGTCCAGCAGAAGTCGAGCGGGCCACCGGCCGTCGACCCCTGGACGAAGCTCTGGAGGCCCGCGTGCACGTCCCAGCCCCATCGACCCCCATCACGCCGGCGGAGCAGCCCGCGCGCCTCGACGCCCTCGCGGCCGCGGTCCGCGCGCGAACGGGCCTCGTCCCGGAGCTCGGCATCGTCCTCGGTTCCGGCCTCGGCGGCCTCGCGGACGACGTCGAGGACGCGGTCGCCATCCCGTTCGCGGAGCTCCCTGGCTGGCCCGCCGCCACGGCCCCGGGCCACGTCGGCCGGCTCATCCTCGGCACGCTCGCCGGCCGGCCGGTGGTCATGCTCCAGGGCCGGTTCCACCTCTACGAGGGCAACGCACCCGGCCTCGTCGTCCAGCCAGTGCTGCTCTTCCAGCGCCTCGGCGCGCGGGCCGTGCTCCTGACGAACGCGTCCGGCGGCCTCGATCCGTCGTTCGGTCCCGGCACGCTCATGGTCATCAGCGACCACATCAACCTGACCGGCTTGAACCCGCTCACCGGACCGAACGCCGACGCCATGGGCGAGCGATTCACGGACCTCACGACGGCGTGGGATCCCGCCCTTCGAACGGCGCTGCACGCGGCCGCGCGTGCCGAAGGCGTCGACCTCGCCGAGGGCATCTACGTGGGGCTCACCGGCCCCAACTACGAAACGCCGGCGGAGGTGCGGATGCTCGCCGCGCTCGGCGGGCATGCGGTCGGGATGTCGACCGTCCTGGAGTGCATCGCCGCCCGCTGGGCCGGCCTCCGGGTCTGCGGCATCTCGCTCGTCACGAACGCCGGCGCCGGCTACACCGGTGAGCCGCTGACGCACGAGGAAGTCCTCGCCGCGGGGGCCGAAGCCGGGCCGCGATTCGTCCGCGTGGTCCGGAGGTTCGTCGCCGACCTGGCGTGAGCGCCGTCGGAGCGGCCGCTCAGGGTCGACACATCGCGTGCGATCGGTCCGCCAGGCGCCCGATGCGATCCTCGATGTGGTCCCTTGCCACGCTCGCGCTTGCCATGTCGGTGCTCGGCGGCTGCTCGGCGATCGGCGGCGTCCTTCGAACGCCGCAGGCCCACAGCGTGCGATTCGAGGTCTGGAATCGCACGCTTGACGCGGTGACCCTCACCGATGCGGCGGGCCGCCGACTCGAGGTCGCCGCGTGTGATCACGGGGTCGCCGACGTGTTCCGCATCGACGAGGTGCGGGTGCACACGAACGTCGGATACGTCTGGGGCTTCGGGGCGGGCGGCAATGACCCGGCCCCGCAGTACCTCGTGATCGTCGCCGCGGACGGCGAATCGTTCCCGACGCTCGAACGACCGGCCGTGCTCCCACCCTGCGCGGGCCATCCGAACGCGCAGCCCGGCGTGTTCCTCGACCCGACCGGCGTGTCCCCGAGCTAGCGGGTCTCGACGCGCACCTGACTCGCCCCGCCGAGGACCTCGACCTCGTAGCGATCCGGCGCGGCGGTGAAGCCGTCGGTCTGGAAGCGGTGCCGACCGCCGACGTTGTGGTGCTTCTGGTTGTCGAGTCGGAGCTTCGCGATGCCGCCGTCGACCGTCAATGCGGCAGGTGTTGCGGCCGGGCGCCGGAATCGGACATCGCTGGCGACGCCGTGCAACCGGACCGGCACGCTCCCGGATGGCACTGGCAGGTCGAGCGAGACGTGGTTCGCACCGCCGCCGATGTCGAGGCCCTCGAGCTCGATCCGAGCGAGCGAGCCGGCGAGGTCGGTGATGCCGCCGTCGATCTCGATCGTCCACGGGATCCCGGTGGCCAGCTCGATGCGCGCACCGCGGCCGGAGAAGGCAGCGAGCGCCTCGCGCTTGTAGCGGATGGTGACCACGCCGCCGGAGGCGCGCACGTCCGGCTGCGGACCATCGAACGTGGCGCGCACGAGCTCGCCCGCCGGCGCCGGCCCCTCGAAGCGGAGCCGTGACGCGGCGGTCTCCATGATGAGCCGGGCGTTCGCGCGGGGACCGAGCGGCGAGAAGTTGAAGCTGAGACGAGGGGCCCCCGAAGCGAAGACGAGTCGCGCGCGACGAACGTCGCCGAGCGGCGCCGAGTATGCGTTCCCGACGAAGCCACCACGCGCGCGAGCGCGCAGCCGCGCCGTCTGTCCCTCGACCGCGAGGACGGCAGCGTCCAGGAAGTTGGCAACGGCGCTGCGGCTCACCGCCGGTACCTCTTCGAGGATCGCTTCGATCGCGCGCTGGAGGGGCGTGACCGCGGAGCGGTATTCGCCCAATCGCTCCTCGACAGGGGCGATCGTCACGGACCGGCGGTCCGCCGGATCGGGTTGGCGGCGGACGAACCCCGTGCGCTCCAGCCGATCCACGACCCCCGTCACCGCCCCGGTGGTGAGGTCTGCGCGCTCGGCGAGCCGCCCGGCGGTGATGCCGGGCTCGGCGATCACCAGCTCCAGGCAGCGCAGATCCGTGGGGTTCAGGCCGAGCCGGTCCGCGAGCGCCTCGTCGTAGGTGGCGGTCCGGACGGCTTGACAGGCGCGATCGATGTCATTCATGATGGAAATATCTTAGCACACGAGATACTTAGGAGTGGGCAACATGCAGAGGGATCATACAGGGGTGATCGAGGCCGAGGGCCTCGTGAAGACGTACCCCGGTGGTGTCACGGCGCTCGACGGGATCAGCCTGTCGGTGCGCGGCGGCACGATCTTCGCGCTGCTCGGCCCGAACGGGGCAGGGAAGTCGACCACGGTCAAGGTCCTGACCACGCTCTCGCGCCCGGACAGCGGCACGGCGGTCGTCGCGGGTCACGACGTGCTTCGGAACCCGGACCGCGTCCGGCGCTCGATCGGCGTCGTCGCCCAGAAGGCGGCCGTCGACCCGAGCGCGACCGGTCGCGAGAACCTTCGGCTCCAGGGCCGGATCCATGGCATGGCCGGGCGCCGCCTCGAAAGCCGGATCGCGGAGCTCCTCGAGCAGTTCGGCCTCCCGGACGCCGCGGACCGGATCGTCCAGGGCTGGTCCGGCGGGATGCAGCGCAAGCTGGACGTCGCGATGGGCCTCGTCCATCGGCCAAGCGTGCTCTTCCTGGACGAGCCCTCGACCGGGCTCGATCCGGAGGCGCGCGCCACCTTGTGGGCGGAGATCAGCCGCCTGGCCGCCGACGAAGGCCTGACGATCTTCCTGACGACCCACTACCTCGACGAGGCCGACCGGCTCGCGAGCCGTCTCGCGATCGTCGACCGCGGGCGGATCGTCGCCGAGGGGGCGCCCGAGGCGCTCAAGGCAGAGCTGCGCGGCGATGCGATCAACGTCGTCGTCGGGTCGGCGGATGCGGGCCCGGATGCGGCGCGCGTCCTGGAGCGCATCGAGGGCCTCGGTGCGCCCACGCTGGACGGGACGCTCGTCTCGGCTCGCGCCGACCACGCCGCGACCACGGTTCCAGCCGTCCTGTCCGCGCTCGACGCCGCCGGCGTCGCCGTCGCGGCGATCACCGTCGCCCGGCCCTCGCTGGATGACGTCTACCTGCGCCATACGGGTCGCGCCTTCCGCGCGGCCGCCCTGGAGGTGAACGCGTGACTGCCCTCGCCCAGACCGGCTATGTCGCCGGCCGACACCTGCGATTCTTCATCCGCCAGCCATGGTTCGTGGTCATGGCGCTCATCCAGCCGGTCATCTGGCTGCTGCTGTTCGGCGCCCTGTTCAAGAGCGTCGCCCAGATCCCGGGGTTCACCTCGGCCGCCACGTACCTCGACTACCTCGTCCCGGGCGTGCTCGTGATGACCGCGCTGTTCGGCTGTGGCTGGAGCGGCATGTCGATCATCGAGGACATCGACCGCTCGATCGTCGATCGGTTCCTCACGACCCCGATCCATCGCTCGGCGATCATCGTCGGGCTCAACGTGTATGAGCTCGTCGCCCTGCTCATCCAGGCCGTGATCATCGGCGGGCTGGCGTGGCTGCTCGGCGCGAAGTTCGAGGGCGGCATCCTCGGCTACGGCGCGCTGACGGTGTGCGCGATGCTCGTGGGCGCGACGGTGGCCGCGTTCTCCGACGCGATGGCGCTCATCCTGCGACAGCGGGAATCGGTCATCGGCATCAACACCATGCTGACGATGCCGCTCACGTTCCTGTCGGCGGCGTTCATGCCGCTTGCGCTGGTCCCGGACTGGATTGCGACCGCCGCACGGTTCAATCCCGTCAACTGGGCGGTGGAGGCCGGCCGCGAGGCGCTGACCGCGTCGCCTGACTGGTCGATGATCGTGCCGCGTGTCGTGGCCCTCGCCGTGCTCGCCATCCTGACGACGGCCTGGGCGACCCGGACCTTCCGCGCCTACCAGAAGGGAATCTGAGCTCCGTTGGGGCCGCCGGCGTCGGGTCAGCCGGCGACCGGCAGGTCCCGGCCCGCGGCCTTGGCGGCCTTTGCCTTCTCGGCCCAGGCCGCGAGGACCTGGTCCTTGTGCGGGCGGATTGGGCAGTGGCCGTCGCGGTTGTTCATCTCGTCGCAGTAGCCCAGCGGTACGCACTTCGGCGCCAGGAACGAGCCGAGGAAGGGCGACACCTGGAAGATCTCGTGGCGGATCAGCTGGAAGAGCCGGCGGATCTCCCACTGGGCCATCGTGCACAGCCGCAGGCCGGACATGTGGATCAGCGCCCGCAGGTTCACCGTCATCACGAGGTTCGTGCGTGTCGCATTCGGGAAGACGAACCGCGCGTCCTCGCCGGGGATGCCGGCCGCGACCAGATCGCCATACAGCGCCATCGATCCCTCGACGGCCTCCTCGTATTCGGCGCGGACCCGCGGATCTGCTTCGGCAATGGTCTGCGGCAGGAGCGTGGCCGCCTTCTTGAAGGTGACGTAGCGCTGCGACTGCTGGTCGAAGGCCACCCCGGCGCGGTGTCGCACGAGCTGGTGGGACAGGGTCCTGGATACGCCGCTGATCCCGAATGTGAACACGACGTGCTCGATCGTGGAGCCGTGGCCGGATTCGATGACGTTCGAGATCAGCCGCTGCATCTTCGCGACATCGATCTCGCCGCGCTCGGCCTTGCCGAAGATGTCCTCCGGCGTCAGCTCCGAGTAGCACGTCCGGCAGGCGGTGTAGATGATCGGGACGTAGAACTGCTCGACGATCTCGCGATTCGGGAAGAGCAGCGTCGCCTTGAGCCCGAGATCGGCGCGACCTGGGTTCTTCGGGATGCCGGCCTTCGGCGCGGCCGCGCCGGTCGTCGAGGCGGTGGTCGGCGTCGCCGGGACGGTCATGGCCCGAGTCTAGTCGGCGTCGTGCGCCAGCGCGTAGGCGACGAGGTCGTCGAGGGTCATCGCGGCGCCCTCCGCAGACAGGCGCGCAAGCTCCTCCTCGGCGAGCACCTTGCGGACGTGCGGCCGGGCGTCGCTCTCGATCGTCTCGTCGACCATGGACGCGAGTCCCGCGCCCGTGGTCCTGGCGAGGGCCCGTGCCGCGCCCCACACCCGCGCCGCCCGCTCCGAATGGCCTTCGGCGAGCTCGAGCGACGAGAGGTCATCGAGGATCAGGGTGAGACCTGCCGCATCGCTCGCGCTGCTGAAGATGCGGAGCGCCGCGGTGAGGTCGCGTCGCGCCGCCTCGAGCTCGCCGACGCGCACGTAGGCGCCGCCCAGCATGTGCAGCGTCCACGCCTCCATCGTCCGATCGCCGACCTTGCGGAACTTCTCCAATGCCAGGGCCAGGTCGGATGAGGCGGGGTTGAAGTCGTTCGCGAAATACCGGCTGTTGCCGATTCCCCACAGCACGTTCGCCTCGCCGCGGTCGTCGCCGAGCTCGCGGAAGATCGCCAGCGCTTCGCCGAGCAGGGCGTGGAAGACGGCGTCCGCGTCGCCCTCGGGGAGATAGCCCGCCGGGATGAGGTCGGGAAGGGTGAACGTGAACGAGTAGTTGTAGAGCGCGTTCGCCAGCTCGCGTCGATCATCCAGCGTTCGCCAGATCTCGACCGCCTCGCGATACGCCGGCGCCATGCCCGCGATGTCACCCTGCCACCAGCAGACGCCGCCGAGCGCCTCGAGGAGGCGCGCTCGCAGGATCGGGACGTCGCGGGTCCATGGTTCGGCGGCCAGCGCGTCGAGCCGGCGCCGGGCCTCGGACAGGTGGCCACGCTTCTGCCAGAAGCGCCACACGTGGAACGCGAGCCCGAGCGCCACCTCGGCGTCGCGTCGGGCAGCGGCACGGTCCATCGCCACCCGCAGGTTGTCGTGGTTGCGCTCGAACCGCTCGAGCCACGACCGCTGCTCCTCGCCGTTGAGGGCGGCGGCGCCACGCTCGGCGAACGCGAGGAACCACCGGCCGTGGCGCTGCTCCAGCTCCGCGCGCTGACCTCGGCCATCGAGCATCTCCGTGCAGAACTCGCGGATCGTTTCGAGCATCGCGAAGCGCGGCTCCGCGGGATCGTCCATCGTCCGCAACAGGCTCTGGTTGGCGAGCGACAGCAGGCCATCGACGATGTCCTGGCCGAGCTCCTCGGCCGGCCCGCACACCGCGTCTGCGGCCTCGAGCTCGATGTCGCCGGCAAACACCGACAGGCGGTCGAGCAGCAGCCGGAGTGGCTCGTCGAGGATCTCGTAGCTCCAGGCGATCGCGCCGCGGAGCGTCTGCTGCCGCTCGGGCAGGTCGCGCGAGCCCGCCGCCAGCAGGTTGAGCTGGTGCTCGAGGCGCGCCAGCAGCGCATCCGGCGAGAACAGCTTCACGCGCGCCGCCGCGAGCTCGATGGCGAGCGGCATCCCGTGCAGGCGCGCGCAGATGGCCGCGACCGCGGGCGCGTTCTCGCTCGTCACCTCGAAGCCCGGGCGGACCGCGGTCGCGCGAGCGATGAACAGCCGAACCGCCTCGTACGTCCCCAGCGTCGCGGGGTCGATGCGCCGCTCCGCGTCGGGTAGCTGTGCCCGCTCGATCGCGGTGAGCTGGCTGAGGTCGGGCGGGGTGGGCAGGCCCGGCACCGGGTATTCCTGCTCGCCGGACACGTGGAGGGGCGCGCGCGACGTGACGAGCACCTTCAGGCCCGGCGCCGCGCGCAGCAGGTCGGCGACGATCGGTCCGGCGTCGAGCACCTGCTCGAAGTTGTCGAGGACGAAGAGCACCTTCTTGCCGGCCAGCCACTCGACGAGGATCTCGGTGGAGGTGCGGTGCGCGGATTCCGCGATCCCGACCGCGGCGGCCAGGCGGGCCCCCACGAGCTCCTTGTCGCGGATCGTCTCGAGCGCGGCGAAGAAGATGCCATCCGGGAAGTCGTCGGCCGCGTTCGCGGCGACCTGGAGCGACAGCCGCGTCTTGCCCGTGCCGCCCGGACCGGTCATCGTCACGAGCCGGCTCGCGGCCAGCAGGGCGCCCGCCTCGGCGAGCTCGTGCTCCCGCCCGACGAACGACGTCAGCTGCGTGGGCAGGTTGTTGGGACGGGCATCGAGCGAGCGGAGCGGCGGGAACTCGAGGCGCAGCCCATCGGCGACGACCTGGCACAGCGGCTGGGGCTCGCGCAGGTCCTTGAGCCGGTGCGACCCGAGCCCGCGAAGCGTGACGCCCGACGGCAGATCCGAGCCGACCAGCGTGCGGACGGCGTCGGACACGACGATCTGGCCGCCGTGCGCCGCGGCCGCGATCCGTGCCGCGCGGTTGATGTCGATGCCGACGAGCCCGGCGGCGCTCTCGGATGCCTCGCCCGTGTGGAGCCCCATGCGCACGCTCAGCTCGACGCCATCGGGCCAGGGTTCCGTCGCGAGCCCGCGCTGCGCCTCGACGGCGGCGGCGAGGGCCTCGCCCGCGGCATCGAACACCACGAAGAATGAATCGCCCTCGGTGTTCTGCTCGCGGCCGCCGTGCGCCGCCATCGCCGCACGCATGATCGCGGCCTGGCGCTCGAGCACCGCGGTATATGCCTCGCGCCCGAGCGTGTCGAGCAGCCGCGTCGACCCTTCGATGTCGGAGAAGAGGAACGTGCGCGTGCCGGCGGCCACGGGGCGGGCCTCAGGTCCGGCTCAGTGCCGGACGGACTCGGTCACGTCGCGCAGGCGCTTCGCGACGCCGCGCAGGATGGACAGGGTGAGCGCCGGCTGCGCCAGCAGGACCTTCTCGAAGTCCCACGAGGCGAGCGCCAGGCACGTGGTCGCCTGCTCCGCGGCGACGGTCGCGTTGCGGGGCATCCGGTCCAGCACCGACAGCTCGCCGAAGAACTCACCCGGTCCGAGCTGCGCCACGACCTCGCCGTCGCGCACGACCCGGACCATGCCGTCGACGACGACGAAGAAGCCCATCCCGATGTCGCCCTGCCGGGCAATGACGTGGCCGGCCGGAAAGTCGACCGGCGTCGCGACCTCGGCGAGGCCCGCCAGACCCTCGGCATCGATGCCCCGGAACAGGGGGCAGGCCGCCAGCAGCTCGGAGCGGTGGTCGAGGGTCATCGTCATCAGGTGCGCCACGATACAACCCCGCACGCAGGCTCCGCGACGGAAGCGCAGAATTCGGTGCCTGGGGACCGCCCGCGGGGTGCGCCCGCGGACCTGGAGGGCTCGATGGCCAGTCGTGAAGAGATCGCCGATGCGATCGCTGGGATGGCGCTCTTTGCCGACCTGGCACGCCCGCAGCTCATCGGCGTCGCGAGCCGGTTCGAGGAGACGTTCTTCCCGAAGGATGCCCGGGTCCTGCGCCAGGGCCTCACCGGCTCCGGGTTCTACGTGATCCTCGATGGCGAGGCGGACGTCATCGCCGACGGCCAGAAGCGGGCCACGCTCGCCCGCGGCGAGTTCTTCGGCGAGGTTTCGGTGCTGCTCGGCGAGCCGCCGATCGCCGACGTCGTGGCGACGCGCCCCTTGCGCTGCATCGTGCTCGGCGGCCCCGGGGTCGAGGCCTTCCTCGTCGACCATCCGCGCGTGATGTACCGCATGCTCCAGGCGCAGGCGCGTCGGCTGCGCGGCGCGAACCAGCGCTTCGCCGCCGCCCAGTGATCGGCGTCGAGCCCGCAGCCGTCGCATGACCGAGCGCGACGAGCGGCCATTCCCGCCGGGCGAGTACCCGATCGTGGTGGTCGGGTCGGGGCCCGGTGCCCTCCAGACGTCGTACTTCCTGGGCCGCTACGGGATCGCCCACGCGGTGATCTCGGCAGATCCGGGTCCGGGCGGGATGTTCCGCAAATGGCCGTTCTTCCAGCGCCTCCTGTCGTGGACGAAGCCCTACGCGCCGGCAGAGCGCCACACGCGGGCCTTCGAGCGCTGGGACTGGAACAGCATGCTCGCGATCGAGCCGGAGCTGCGCGGGATCTCGGCCGAGTTCATGGACGGCACCTCTGACTTCCCATCACGACCGGAGATGGAAGCGAACCTGACCGCCTTCGCGGATCGCGCCGGGGTCCTGGTCCGCTACGGCTGCCGGTGGGAGTCGACGCGCCGCGAGGAGACGCCCGACGGCGACCGGTTCACGCTGGTCACCAGCGACGGCGAGTACCGCTGCCGATACGCGATCTTCGCGGTCGGGGTCGCCGAGCCGTACAGCCCGAAGACGCCGGGCATCGAGCTCGCGGTCCACTACGCGGACACGCGCGATGCCCCGACCTATGCCGGCAAGCGCCTGTTCATCATCGGCAAGCAGAACTCCGGCTTCGAGCTGGCGTCCGGCCTGCTGCAGTGGGCGAGCCGGATCGCGCTGTCCTCGCCGTCACCGGCCAAGACGTCGATCGAGACGCGCTCGCTCGTCGGGGTCCGAGCTCGGTACGTCCAACCCTTCGAGGATTCGATCCTCGGCGGCGGCGTCGACATCCTGTCGGCCAGCACGAAGGGGATCACGCGCAACCCGAACGGCACGTTCGTGGTCCAGCTTGAGCGCAGCGACACGGCGATGCCGATGACGGTGGAAGCGGACGAGGTGATCGCGGCCACAGGATTCACCTGCCCGCTGCTCGATTTGCCATCGCTGGGCGTCGCGACCTTCGGGCAGTCGAAGCTGCCGGCCCAGACGGATTACTGGGAAAGCGCGACGCTGCCGGGAATCTTCTTCGCGGGCACCATCACGCAGGGCCAGGGCGGCCTCAAGAAGCACGGCATCCCGCCCAACTCGGGCGCCGTCCACGGCGCTCGCTACAACGCGCGGGTCCTCGTCGGCGAGATTGCGCGCCGGCACTTCGGCATCGAGCCGACGCGGCCGGCGCTCGCGCTCCGCGACGTCCGCGACCACCTGCTCGACGAGGCGACGCTCGCCCCCGAGCTGTGGCACCAGAAGGCGTTCCTGGCCAGCGTCGTCAGCTTCGACCCGGACGCGGGCGTCCGCGACGAGGGGATCATGCCGCTGACCGCGTTCCTCGACGGCGAGGGGCCGGACGCGGTCGCGATGACCATCGAGTCCGACGGGACCTCGATCTTCCCGGTGGTCTACGTGCGCCAGGGTGGCCGGAACGAGGAGTACGCACTCGAGGCGGACCCGCTGCACGATTACCAGGGCCTCGCCTACCGGCGAGCGCTCGGCACGATCCTCGATCGATTGACGGCGGGCGCCTCCGCCGCCTGAGCACCGAGTCAGGCAGGCTCGAGCGCGTCATCCTCGTCGTCGAAGTCGTCCATGTCGCCGTCCTCGATCTCGTCGTCGAGCGCCTCGTCCGCTGGATTGAGGAGCTTGTACAGCGCCCAGCCCACGATCGAGCCGAGGAACGGAGCCGTCAGGTAGACCCACAGGCCGTCGTACGAACCGCTGACGACGGCCGGGGCCAGCGAGCGAATGGGGTTGACCGAGGCCCCGCTCGCCGCCATGCCGACGAAGTGGATGGCGACCAGGGTCAGCGGGATGATGATGCCGGCCTGGCTCGGGCGCTTCGACGCGACCGTCAGGATGACCGCGACGAAGATCGCGGTCAGGACGATCTCGATCGAGAACGCGCGGATCCACATGTCCGGTCCGGCCCCGAAGTCGACGGGCTTGTTGACCGTGTTCTTCACGACGTCTGCCGTCAGGGTGAGCAGGACGAACAGCGACGCCGCGAACGCGCCGATCGCCTGCGCGACCGCATAGCCGAGCCCGGTCACCCACGACACCCGGCCATCCAGCACGGCAGCCAGGGTCACGGCCGGATTGAAGTGCCCACCCGACGCGTCGCCGGCGATCGCGATCCCCGCCATGAGGCTCAGCCCGAATGCGAATGGCACGATCAGGAAGAGCCCGAGGAAGCCCGCGGTCTGGGCGGTCACGAGCGCCGTCGCGACGCCGAGCGACCCGCCGCCCACCAGGACGAAGGTCCCGACGGCCTCGCCCACGAGTGCCCGGAAATTCATGTGGACCTCCTCAGCGCTCCTCCCGACCGGCGCCCGGTCGGCGGCTCGGCGCGGGAAGGATAGCCCGGCGATCGGACCGCGGTCACGCTCCGGAGGCGTCGAGGGTTCGCCGCGCGGCCCGAAGAAGGAGCGCATCGCGCCAGGTGCGGCACAGCACCTCGACCAGCTCGAGCCGGTCCACGGCCTGATCGAGCGTCATCCCCACGGCGACCGCGCCATGCCGCTCGAGGAGGACAGCCCCGGGCAGCGGCGCCGAGCCACTGGAGAGCGCGTTGGCGACGTCCACGGCGAGCGCGGCGCTGCCCATCGCCTTGAACGGCAGGTACGGAAGGCGAGGGATGAAGTGCGCGGTCTCCGGCAGCGCTTGCGGGTCCGGCACCTCGCCGGCGAGCGTGAGGCTCATGGACGAAGGCAGATGTGCGTGGACCACGGCGAAGACATCGGCTCGAACCGCGTAGGCCGCGCGATGGATGAGGACGTCGGAGCTCGGTCGCGGCTTGCCGGGTGCGAAGGACTCGTCAGCCGGGGCGATCTCCGGCACGACGAGCAGCTCGCCGGCCGTCAGCTCGTCCTTCCGTCGCCCGCTCGGGGTCATGAGGAGCGTCCCGTCGCCGAGGCGCACGCTCAGGTTCCCTTCACCCGCCGAGATCAGCCCGTGATAGCCGAGCCGGCGACCGGCAGTGACGATCGCGGCGCGAAGGCGTGCCTCATCCATGGCCGCCATGCTATCGACGCTGGGGGCGCGCGGTGGTCAGGCGGCGAGCGCGAATTCGGTTGCGGTGTCCTCGGCCAGCTCCAGCGTCACGCCGCACTCGTCGCAGTGGACCTCGTCGGCCAGCTGGAGCAGGTGCGCCGTGGCGCCGCAGCAGGGAAGCTCAAGTTCGATCATGGCCCGAAAGTTGCACTGACGCCGTGCCACCTTGTCTGTCACGATGCGGCGCATGCCACGTGTTTCGCTCGATCTTCCTGCGATCGAGGTCACCGACCTCCGCAAGCGCTACGGCACCGTCGACGCGCTCGCCGGGCTCTCGATGACCGTGGGTCGCGGCGAGGTCTTCGGGTTCCTCGGTCCCAACGGGGCCGGCAAGACGACGACCGTGAAGCTGCTCCTGGGCCTCGCCCGTGCGACCAGCGGCTCGGGCAAGGTGCTCGGCGCGCCGATCGGCGACCTCGCCACCCGGCGCAAGATCGGCTACCTGCCCGAGCTCTTCCGCTACCAGCCCTGGCTGAAGGCCCGCGAGGTGCTCACGCTCCACGCGGAGCTCGCGGGCATCGAGCCGAAGCGTCGCCGGACCGTTGCGGAGGAAGCCCTGAAGACGGTCGGCCTGGCGGATCGCGGGGGTGCCGGCGTCGGGACCTTCTCGAAGGGCATGCAGCAGCGGCTCGGCCTCGGGGCCGCGCTGCTCGGTGAACCGGCGCTCATCGTCCTGGACGAGCCGACGTCCGCCCTCGATCCGGTCGGGCGGGTGGACGTCCGGGGCATCGTCCGCGCGGCAGCCGATCGGGGAGCGGCCGTGTTCCTCAACTCGCACCTCCTGAGCGAGGTCGAGCAGGTCTGCGATCGTGTCGCCATCCTCGACCATGGCCGCATCGTCGCCAGCGGCGAGCTCGATGACGTCCTCGGCCAGGAGGAGACGCAGGTCCGGGTCACGGGTCTCAGCGCTGCCGACCTCGCGGCCATCGAACGGTTCGGGCCGCCGGTCCTCGACGGCGACCTCCTGCGCATCCGGCCGATGGACGCCGACCACGTGCCCGACCTCGTCGCCACACTGGTCTCGATGGGCGCGAAGATCCACGAGGTCCGTGCCGGCCGCATGTCGCTGGAGCAGCGATTCCTCTCGCTGGTCGCCCGCGACCGGCCGCCGGCGGGCACCCCCAGCGCCCAGTGGCTGCGCTGAGGCGAGCGATCCGATGCTGACCATCCTCAAGCTCACGATCGGCGAGGCCGCGCGGCGGCGCGTCCTGTGGGTGCTCGTCGCGCTCGCGATCGTCGCGGTCGGCCTCACGGCCATCGGCCTGTCGGCGCTCATCGACGGCGCCCGCCACCGTGGCGTGAGCGACCTCGACATCAAGCTCGCCGTGTCGCAGGTCCTCATCTTCATCGCCTTCATGTTCGGGTTCGTGCTCGTCATGACGGCCGCGTTCTTCGGCGCACCGGCCATCGCCACCGACCTGGAAACGGGCGTCGCGCAGGCGATGCTTGCCCGACCGCTTCGGCGCTCGTCGTACCTGCTCGGGCGCTGGCTGGGCCTCGCGGTCGTGATCGTCGTGTATGCCATCGCCTCGGGGCTGCTCGCGATCGGCGCGGTCGCGCTCGTTTCGGGCTACACGCCACCGAACGTGGTCACGCCGGTGCTGTTCCTCGCCGGGCAGGCGCTGCTGCTGCTTACGTTGACGGTCCTGCTCTCGACGCGGCTGCCGCCGATCGCGGGCGGCGCCATCGCGGTCGTGGCCTACGGCCTCGCGTGGATGGCCGGCGTCCTGGGCAAGATCGGCCTCGCGATCGGGACCACGGCGCTGGTCTCCGTGAGCGACGCGATCCGCTACCTGCTGCCGACCGACGCGCTCTGGCAGGGCGTCGTCTACGGGCTCGAGCCGTCGTTCGTGATCAACCAGCTCAAGGGCGAGTTCATCGCGGAGGGCTCGCCGTTCTTCGCGTCCGCGCCACCGTCCTTGACCATCGTCGCGTGGGCGGGCGTGTGGCTTGTCCTCGTGCTCGTGCTCGCCGTCTCGCAGCTGCGCCGGCGCGAGCTCTAGGTTGGGGGCCGCGCCGAAGCTCCACCTCTACCTCGGCCACGGCGCAAGCGGCACGGCGGCCTCCATGGCGCCGTTCGTCAACGGACTCCGGAAGCGCGGCCTGCTCGCGGACGCGGTCGACGTCCCGAAGCGCAAGGCCGAGGACGCGGTGCCGGCGTGGCGCGCCGCCGTACCGGACGGTCCGGCGACGATCGCCGGCGGTCACTCGTACGGCGGCCGGGTCGCGAGCCTCGCGGCGGCGGCGGGCGCCGGCTACGCCGGGCTCGTGCTGTTCAGCTACCCGCTGCATCCGCCCGGCCGGCCGGAGCGGACGGAGGCGCGCGTCGCGCATTGGCCGAAGATCGACTGCCCCGTGCTGCTGCTGTCGGGCGAGTCGGACATGTTCGCGCGGATCGAGCTGCTCCGGGCCGCAGTGCCGCTCCTCGCCCACGCGCAGCTGGTGACCTACCCGCGCCTCGGTCACGGAGTGAAACCGGTGCTCGACGACGCCCTCGACCGCGTCGCCGCCTGGGTTCAGTCGATCGAGAGGACCTTGTAGCGAACGGAGCCGCGCGGCGTCCGGACGTCGACGTCCTGGCCGGCCGCCGCGCCCAGGAGCGCGGATCCGACGGGTGAGGCCAGGCTCAGCTTGCCGTTCGCGGGGTCCGCCTCGGCGCTGCCCACGATCGTGTAGGTCACCTCGTCGCCCATGATCTCGACCTTCACGGTCGACCCGATGACGACCTTGCCGGTCGCGACCTCCTCGATGATGACCGCGCGGCGGATGCGGTCCTCGAGCGCCTGGATCCGTCCCTCGAGGAACGACTGCTCTTCGCGCGCCGCGTGGTACTCGGCGTTCTCCTTCAGATCGCCGTGCTCGCGCGCGGCCTTGATGCGGGCGACGACCTCGGGCCGTTTGACGCGCGACAGCGCATCGAGCTCCGTGCGCATCCGATCGAGCGCGCCCTGGGTCACCTGGACCGGCTCCGCGGGACGGTTCGCCGGGCCCGAGCGGCCACCACTCGCCGACTTGGCGATCGCCGGGGCGCGCTGGATGGTGGC